>JALSIO010000519.1 GCA_026989995.1 Myxococcales bacterium | reverse complement strand
TGCCGCGCCTACGACCCGGCCTATGCGTACGAGATGGCGGTGATCATCCACGACGGCCTGCGGCGCATGATGGGCGAGCGCGAGGACTGCTTCTACTACATCACCATGATGAACGAGAACTACGTCCACCCGCCCATGCCGGACGGCGTGGAGGAGGGAATCGTCCGCGGCATGTACCTGCTCCGCGAGGCGCCGGAGGGCCCCGGTCCCCGGGTGCAGCTCCTCGGCAGCGGCGCCATCCTGCGGGAGGTCCTCGCCGCCGCGGATCTCCTCCTCGAGGACTTCGGAGTGCGCGCCGACGTCTTCAGCGTGACGAGCTTCGGCGAGCTGCGGCGCGACGGGCTCGCCTGCGAGCGCTGGAACCGCCTGCACCCGGAAGAGGAGCCCCGCCGGCCCATGGTGGAGCGGCTGCTCGCGGCCCGCAGCGGGCCGGTGGTGGCGGCGAGCGACTACGTGAAGGCCGTGGCCGACCTCATCCGCCCCTTCGTTCCGCACCGCTACCGCGTGCTCGGCACCGACGGCTTCGGCCGTTCGGACCTCCGGGCCCGGCTGCGGCGCTTCTTCGAGGTGGACCGCCACCACATCGCGGTGGCCGCCCTGGTCAGCCTGGCCGAGGAGGGCCGCATCCCGCGCTCGCGGGCGCAGGAGGCGATCGAGAAGCTCCCGGTGGATCCGGATCGCCCGGACCCGGTCACCGTCTAGCCGGGCGCGGCCATCGCTCCGGCGGGGAGGGACGCGGTGCTGAAGGAAGTCGCGGTTCCCGACATCGGCGACTTCAAGGACGTGGAGGTCGCCGAGGTGCTCGTCGCCCCGGGAGACCGGGTCCGGATCGAGGATCCGCTCGTGGTCCTCGAAAGTGACAAGGCGAGCATGGAGATCCCCAGCCCCTACGAGGGCGTGGTCCGGGAGCTGCGGGTCTCCGAGGGCGACCTCGTGAGCGAGGGCTCCATCCTCGCCGTCCTCGAGGTCGAAAAGGGAGCCGGCGAGGTGGCGCGGCCCGCTCCGGACGCGGAAGCCGCCACCGCGCCCCCGGCCGAGACCGCCTCCCCTCCGCCCAGCGAGACGCCGCACGAGGGCTCCGGGACGGGCCGGCTCGAGGCAGAAGGAGGTCCCACCCCGGCCGCTTCGCGGGCCGAGGCCCCCGGCCCGGGGGCCGTCGCCCGGGCGCCCGAGCTCGGGCCCTACGCCCGGGCGGACGCCGGAGAGCCGCCTCCGCCCCACGCGAGCCCGTCCGTGCGCCGCCTCGCCCGGGAGCTCGGTGTGGACCTCGGGCTCGTCCCCGGAAGCGGGCCCAAGGGCCGGATCCGGAAGGAGGACGTCCAGGCCTACGTGAAGGCCCTCGTCGCCCGGGGAGGCGCGGCCGGAGTCCCCATCGCCGGCGTGCAGGTGGCCCGCGCCCCGGAGATCGACTTCTCGAAGTACGGCGAGACCGAGATCGAGCCGCTCTCGCGGATCCGGAAGCTCTCCTCGGCGAACCTCCACCGGAGCTGGGTCACCGTTCCCCACGTCACCCAGTTCGACGAGGCCGATATCACCGAGCTCGAGGCCTTCCGGGAGCGCCACCGCGACGAAGCCCGCGAGCGCGGCTTCAAGCTCACCTTCGTGCCCTTCGTGGTCGCCGCCTGTGCCCGGGCGCTGGTGGAGTTCCCCCGCTTCAACAGCTCCCTCGATCCCACCGGCGAGAACCTCGTTCTCAAGCGCTACGTCCACATCGGCGTGGCGGTGGATACGCCCCACGGGCTCGTGGTCCCGGTGATCCGCAACGCCGACCGCAAGGGCATCTTCGAGCTCTCCCGGGAGCTCGGCGAGCTCGCGACGCGCGCACGGGAGCGCAAGCTCACGCCAGAGGACCTGTCCGGCGGAACCTTCAGCATCTCGAGCCTCGGGGGGATCGGCGGACGGCACTTCACCCCCATCGTCAACCACCCCGAGGTGGCGATCCTCGGCGTCTCGCGCAGCCGGTGGCAGCCGGTCTACCGCGAGGGGGGCTTCGTGCCGAGGCTGATGCTTCCGCTCTCGCTCTCCTACGACCACCGCGTCATCGACGGGGCCGACGCGGCGCGCTTCATCACCCGGCTGCGGGAGCTGCTCGAGGACCTCCGGCGCATTCTTCTCTGACCACCCGAGGTGACCCATGCCTGCGACACCCCGCCGCGAGCAGCCCGGAGGCGAGAACCTCCACGCCGACGTCCTGGTGATCGGAGGGGGGCCCGGGGGCTACACCGCGGCCTTCCGGGCCGCCGACCTCGGCCGCGAGGTGACGCTCGTCGAGCGCCACCGGCGGCTCGGCGGGGTCTGCCTCCACGTGGGCTGCATTCCCTCCAAGACCCTCCTCCACCTCGCGGAGG
>JALSIO010000518.1 GCA_026989995.1 Myxococcales bacterium | reverse complement strand
GCCCGCCGCACGAGCTCGCCGAGCACGAAGCCGCCGGTCACCGCGTGGTAGGCGAGAAAGCGGCCCGGCCTCGAGGAGAGCCGGAGCTCGCAGAGCAGCCGGCAGATCTCGTCCGGGTGCGACAGAAGATCGAGATCGAGGGCCTCCGGCGGGAGGTTCGGGATGCCCGCCCGGTGGGCCAGGATGTGGCGGATGGTGATCCGGTGCTTCCCGTGGTGGCCGAACTCGGGGATGTACTCGCACACCGGGTCGTCGAGGTGGAAGAGGCCGCGCTCCTCGAGCAGATGGATCACCATGGCTGTCACCGCCTTGGAGGCGGAGAAGATGTTGAAGGGGGTGTCCACGCGACAGGGAACCTTCGGTGCGCCCGGCGGATCGCCGGGGGCGCCTCCGCGGACGTGGCCGTAGGAGCGCGACAGGACGAGGCCGCCGTGCCGGAGGAGGGCCACCTGCACGGCCGGGTAGAGGCCCGTCCGGTACACCTCCCGCACCCGGTCGCCGATCCGCTCCACCGCCGCGCGGGTGAGCCCCACGTCCCGCGGCCGCACCTCCGCTCCGCGGTCCGCCACCGACTCCGGATCCTCCGGAATCGGACAGAGCACGCGGAAGGGACGAAGGGGCGCGGAGACCAGGTCGAGGGCATCCATGGAGGCCCGCAGGATAGCGCGGCCACCCGACCGACCCCGGACGGATGCCCGCTAGCGCTCCTTCCGGAGCATCCTCCAAAGGAAGAGCAGGGGGAGCAATAGGAGGAGGCCGCCGAGAACCGGGGTGAGCGCGTGGGCGATCAGGAGATGGGCCGGATCCCGCGAGGGGCAGCTCAGGTGCACCGCCAGCGCTCCCACGGCGACCCCGGCCATCCCGGCGCCCGCGGCCGTGAGCCAGGGGTGCCGGGGCAGCGCCCGTGCGACGAAGACCACCACCGGCACCACCGGCACGAGGCCCAGCCCGAGTGACCAGGCCTGGCAGGCGACCCCGCCCGTGAAGCCGCGCCCGAACTGCGGATCGCGCAGCATCCCGAGCACCACCGGCACGAGCACGGCCCCCACCGACAGGCAGGCGAGGTCGAAGGCGATCCGGCGGGCCACCCCGCGACCCGGAACGCTCGCCGCCAGCGTCGCCACCGCCGCGGCCGGAGCGAGCAGGAGCAGCGCGGCGAGGACCCCGGCGAAGACCGGGTCGGCGAGGCGCTCCGCCAGCAGGGCCGGATCCACACCCCGCACGAGCACCACGACGGCCAGCGCCAGCAGGCCCGCGAGGCCCATGCCGAGGAGAACCGTGCGAAGCCGCGGCAGGCGACGCACGGGCCGGAGCTCACGGGTCAGTCGGCGGACCAGCTCGTCCGTGCCGGTGGGGCCGCTCATCGCTCCCCCCGCCCGAGGATCTTTCGAAGTGCCTTGTAGCCCCGGTGGGCCCGCACCTTGAGGGCGGAGGGCGACACACCCGCGCGCTCCGCGGCCTCGGCCACCGAGAGCCCCTCGAGGTGGAGGAGCGTGACGGCCTCCCGCTGGCTTCCCGGGAGCTGGTCGAGGGCGCGAACCAACTCCCCGGAGAGGACGGACTCCGGGCGGGGGGCCGGCCCCTCGAGGCGATCGAGGTCGAAGTCCCCTTCCCGCTCGCGCCGCCGGGCCTGTTCACGCCGCAGGTCGGTGATCGCGTTGCGCGCGATGGCCCGCAGCCACGGCCCGAAGGGTCGCTCCGGCCGGTAGGTGTGTCTCGCCCGGTGCACGGAGAGCAGCACGTTCTGCACCACGTCCTCGGCGGCGATCGGATCCCTCAGGCGCGCGGTCACGAAGGCGCGCAGCATGGGAACGATCTCGCGCAGGAGCCGCTCGTAGGCGAGGCCGTCCCCTTCCTGGGCGGCGGCCATCCAGGCCCCCCAGGGATCCTCCCGGGACGGGCCCTTCCCACGCCGGCCCTTGTCCGTCCTCGGTCCCATACGCCCTCGTCGCGGCTCGGGTTACCGACTCCGCGGGGGAGCGCCGGCCCCGACGGAACGCCGCGCGCGTGAAACCGGCCGGCCCGCGAGAGCGTACCCGCTCACGCGCGCCCGGTCGCGCTGTGGGAGGACCCGATGAAGCGCCCCGCCCCGGCCGGAGATTGCCCGGCAGGCCGCCCGCCGGGCCGCGCGCAGGAGGGCACGGGCCGGGACGGGCGATCCTCCGCCCCGCCCCGGCCGGAGGAGCTCGCGGCCCTCGTGCCGAGGCTGCTCGCGGTGGCGCGGCGACTGACCCGAGACGCCGGCACGGCGGAGGACGTGGTGCACAACGCCTTCGTGAAGGCGCTCCGACACCTCCCGGCATTCCGCGGACAGGCGCAGCTTTCCACCTGGATGCACCGCATCGCGGT
>JALSIO010000517.1 GCA_026989995.1 Myxococcales bacterium | reverse complement strand
AGGCGGGCACCTGCGCGAGCTCTGCCCCCCGGCGCACCCGACAGGTGGGGGCGAGCATCGTGCGGAGGGCGCGCATGGCGCGGCCGGCGCGGAGCTCCTGCACCATCCCGAGGATGGCGTTCAGGACCACCACCACGAGGATCACGATGGCGTCCTTGGTGGCCCCGGTCGCCGCGGCGAGGGCGGCGGCGAAGACGAGCACCGCGACGAGGCCCCCGCGCAGGTGCTCGAAGAGGAGCTTCCACGGGGAGGGAGGGGGCTCCTCGCGGAGCCGATTCGGCCCGAAGCGCTGGCGCCGGCGCGCGACCTCCTCGGAGTCGAGGCCGCCGGGGTCCTCGGACCCGAGTTCGCGCACCACCGCTTCGATGGGGAGCCCGTGCCAGGGGCGGGCGGTCGGAGCGGCCTCGACAGCCGACCCACCCGGCTCGGGCGGGAGGGACGCCGTTCTCGGCTCTCGTGCAGGGGTCCCGGCGCCCCGGTCCATCGGCGCCAAGATAGCCGGAGGCTCCCTACTTGACGATCACCACCTCGACGTCCCCGTGGCGCCGGCGGACCTGGATTCCCACGTCGGTGGGATGGCGGACGAGCTCGAGGTCGAGCTCCGCCTCGCCCACCCGCAGCCCCAGGATCGAGAGGGTCTCGAGGAAGGGCGGGAGCACCGGGTTCCGGAACACGACCCGCCTCTCGCGGCCCGAGACGGAAAGGCCGAGGCAGGCCTGGAGCAGCAGGTGCACGACCCCGGCCGACCACGCCTGCGGCGCGCACGCCACCGGGTAGGGCGTGGGGCCCTCTCCGCGGCGGCGCGGAAAGCCGCAGAAGAGCTCAGGGAGCCTCGAGAGGTCCGAGAAGAGGGTGGCGTCGAAGAGCCCGGTCAGGATTCCGAGCGCCGTCTCGCGGACCCCGTAGCGGGCCGCGCCGGCGGCGATGAATCCGTTGTCGTGGGGCCAGATCGAGCCGTTGTGGTAGGACATCGGGTTGTAGCGGATCTCGGCCGACGAGAGGGTCCGGATCCCCCACCCGGAGAAGAGGTCCGGGTCGAGCATGGACGCGGCCACCACCCGCGCCCGTTCGGGCCGGGCGATGCCCGTGTAGAGCACGTGCCCCGCGTTCGAGCTCCGCACGCGGCACGGCCTCCCGGCCCCGTCGAGGGCCAGGGCGAAGGTGCGCTGCTCCGGGATCCAGAAGCACTCGTCGAAGCGCGCGCGCAGCGCCCGGGCCCGGTCCTCCTGCTCCCCCGCGAGCCGCGTGTCGCCGAGCTCACGGGCCAGGGCCGCCGCCCCCCGGCGCGCCGCGTAGACGTAGCCCTGCACCTCGCAGAGCGCGATGGGTGGACGGGCCAGACTTCCGTCCGCGTGGGACACGGAGTCGTGGGAATCCTTCCAGCCCTGGTTGAGAAGCCCGATGGCCGAGCGGCGCCGGTACTCGACGAAGCCGTCGCCATCGAGGTCGCCGTAGCGGTCGATCCACCCGAGGGCGCGCCGCACCGCATCCCAGATGGACTCGAGAAGCTCCCGGTCCCCGGTGCGCTCGAAGGCTTCTCGGGCCAGCACGATGAACAGCGGCGTCGCGTCCACGCTGCCGTAGTAGCGCCGGAAGGGGAGCTCCCCGAGGCGCGCCATCTCGCCGCCGCGGGCCTCGTGCAGGATCTTTCCCGGCTCCGCATCCGAGGCCGGATCCTCCTCCCGCGCCTGGGTGGCCGCGAGGAAGCGCAGTACCGAGGCCGCGAGCTCCGGATCGAGCCAGAGCACCTCGAGCGCCGTCAGGATTCCGTCCCGGCCGAAGGGCGCATTGAACCACGGCACGCCCGCGTAGGGGTAGAGCCCGTGCGGCGTCTCGGTGAGCATCATGGCCAGGTCGGCCGCCGAACGGTTGATCCAGTCGTTGAAGCGCTCGTTGGCGGTCTCCACCCGGCAGGGGCTCCGGCGGGTGAGGGCGGCCCGGCGCGCGCGGTCCTCCACGTCGGCGAAGGCCACCGGGGGAGGCTCGCCCTCCTCGAGGGTGCAGCGGATCTCGAGCTCGAAGACGGCGGTCCCGCCGGGAGGCAGGGCGATCTCGAAGCGCGCCCGCCCCGCCTCGAGGGCGGCCGGCGCGGGGCGGAAGCGGAGCAGGGTCCGCCGGGTGAGGCCGTCGAGGCCCCGGTAGCCGAGGGCCACGCCGTCGCCGTCGAGCCGCGGCGCGAGGAGCTCCCCGCGCCGCTTCCGGCGCACGCCGCGGACCTCGAAGATGTCCGCGAAGTCCGCACCGAAGGCGAGTTCGAGGGAGAGCTCCACGGGCTCGAGCGCGTAGCTCCGGACACCGAGGCGCTGCCACGAGCCGCCCTCGGCGAGTACATGGGCCCGGAAGAGGTGGAG
>JALSIO010000516.1 GCA_026989995.1 Myxococcales bacterium | reverse complement strand
CTTCGATGTGACCGTCTACCACGCCACGGTTCCCGCCGGTTCCTGGCCCACGGCCCTCGACGTGCTCGCGGACAGCGTGCAGCACTCGATCTTCGACCCGGCCGAGGTCGAACGCGAGATCGAGGTGGTGCTCGAGGAGATCCGCCGCTCCGAGGACTCCCCGGCAAGCGTGCTCGGCAACGCGCTGTTCCGGACCGCCTACCGGGAGCACCCCTACAGCGCCCCCATCCTGGGGAGCCGCGAGAGCGTCTCCTCCTTCACCCCGGACCGGGTCCGCGCCTTCTTTCGGCGGTGGTACCGCGCGGACAACCTGACGCTGGTCGCCGTGGGGGATTTCGACTCCGACCGGGTGCTCGCCGCGGCCCGGCAGGCCTTCGCCGGGGCCCGGCCGGGCGCGCCCCCTCGAAGCCGCCCCCGGGAGCCGGCACGGCGGAAGCCCGCGGCGGTCGTGCTCCGGCGGCACTTCGAACGGACCTCGGTGGAGCTGGCCTGGCCTGGACTGCGCCTCGCCGACGACGACGCCCCGCTGCTCGACCTGCTCGCCTTCATCCTCGGCGAGGGGGACAGCTCCCGCCTCGTGAGACGGGTGAAGGAGGGCGAGGGCCTCTGCGACCGGATCGACGCCTGGTCCTACACGCCGCTCGACCCGGGACTCGTCGGGGTGAGCTTCGAGACCGATCCGGAGCGCCTCGAGCGCGCGCTCGCTGCCGCGGTCCGGGAGGCGATGCGGCTCCGGTGGGCTCCGGTCAGCCAGGCGGAGCTCGACAAGGCGCGGGCCAACTTCCTCGCCTCCGAGCACTTCGAGCGCGAGAGCGTCTCCGGACTCGCCCGGAAGGTCGGAAGCTTCGAGCTCCTGGCCGGCGACCACCGCCGCGACGCGCGCTACCTCGAAACCATCCGCCGGGCGACGCCCGGGGACCTGCTCCGCGTCGCCCGCGCCCACCTCCGCCCGGAGGCGCTCGTCGCCGCGGTGCTGCTCCCGGAGGGCGCCGAGGCGCGCCTCGACGAGGGGCGGGTGCTCGCCGCCGCCGGCGAGGGCGAGGAGCGCTGTCGCCGCGCCTTCACCGCGCCCGTGCCCCGCGGCCGCACCGGCCGGGGTCCCGGCGAGATCCATTCCTTCCGCCTCTCCTGCGGTTCGGAGCTCCACGTGGCACCGAGACGGGGACTGCCGGTGGTCGGCCTCCGGGCCGCCTTCCTCGGCGGCCAGCTCGCCGAGACCGAGGAGACCGCGGGAATCTCGGCCTTCCTGTCACAGATGTGGCTCCGAGGCACCCGCAGCCGCTCCGCCGCCGACCTCGCGCGCGCCATCGAGGGCCTCGCGGTCGACATCGACGGCTTCTCGGGCCGAAACAGCCTCGGGCTCACCCTCGATGCGACCAGCGACCGCCTTCCGGCGGCCCTCGACCTCCTCGCGGAGATCCTGCTCGAGCCCGCCTTCGACGCCGAGGAGCTCGAACGGGAGCGGCGGGACACCCTCGCCGCCCTGCGGCGGCGGGAGGACCACCTCGGCGCACGGGTCTTCGAGCTCTTCGCCGAGGCGCACTACCGCCGCCACCCCTACCGGCTGCCCCTCGGCGGGACGCCGAAGAGCGTGGAGGCGTTCACCCCTGAAGCCGTCGCGCAGCACCACACCCGCCTGGTCCACGCCGGGAACCTCGTGCTCGGCGTGGCCGGGGACGTCGATCCGGAGGCCGTGGCGGAAGCGCTTTCGCTGCGGCTGGCCGATCTCGATGCGAGCCCGGCGGAGCGCCCGATCCCGCCCGAGGAGGAGCCTCCTCGGGAGGTCCGGGAGCGCGAGCTCCGCAAGGACCGGGAGCAGGCCCACCTGGTGATCGGCTTCCGCGGGCTGCGTGTGGATGACCCGGACCGCTTCGCCCTCGAGGTCATCTCGCAGATCCTGGCCGGACAGGGCGGGCGCCTCTTCCTGACCCTCCGCGACCGGCAGAGCCTGGCCTACGCGGTGAGCTGCGTGAACGTGGAGGGGGTCGCCCCCGGCTTCCTCGCGGTGTACATCGCCACGGCCCCCGACAAGCTCGGGCGGGCCCGGACGGGCATCCTCGACCAGATCCGCCGGCTCCTCGACGAGCCCCCGAGCGAAGCCGAGCTCGACCGCGCCCGCCGCCACCTGACGGGCGCCTTCGCGATCGAGCAGCAGCGCGCTGCCGCCCGTGCTGCCCACCTCTCCCTCGACGCGCTCTACGGTCTCGGCCCCGAGGAGAGCTGGCGCTACCCCGAGGCCGTCGAGGCCGTGGGCCGGGACGACGTGCTCCGCGTGGCCCGCCGCGTCTTCGACCTCGACGCCTATACCGCCGCCGTGATCCGACCCTGAGCCCCCGCGCCCGGGCCCTTCTC
>JALSIO010000515.1 GCA_026989995.1 Myxococcales bacterium | reverse complement strand
CTCCTCGAGGACGTCCGTGACGTCCTCCTCCATGCCCTCCGGTGTGGCTCCGTCGAGCGTGGCGGTCACCGTGAGCACCGGGAACTCGATATTGGGGAACTGGTCGACGCCGAGCCGCTGGTAGCCGAGCACCCCGAAGACGACGAGGGCGAGCATCATCATCCAGGTCAGGACGGGGCGCCGGATGGCGACGTCGGAGAGGGTCATCGGGCGGCCGCCTCGCCCGCATCCAGACGTGCCGCGGTCCCGGCCGCGACCGGTGCCGGCGGCGCGGGCGTGGAGCCCACCCGCGTCTGGGGGCCGACCTCGACGAGGGCCACGCGGGCACCGTCCACGAGCTCGGCATTGCCCCGCACCACCACCCGGTCGCCGAGCTCGAGCCCCTCGCGGATCTCGACGAATCCCTCTCGCCGCTCCCCGGTCCGGACGCGACGGCGTTCCACGCGGTTCCCCCCGACGAGGCGGAAGACGACGGATCCGTCGGCCCGCTCGAGCACTGCCTCTTCGGGCACCATGGCCACGCCCCGTCGCACGCTCAACCCGAGGTCGACCCGTGCGAAGAGGCCCGGGCGCAGCCGTCCCTCCGGGTTGGCGAGCAGCCCCTTGACCCGAAGCGTCCGCGTGCGCGGATCGATGGTCGGTGCGACGTGGGTGACCTTCCCGCGGAACACCTCTCCCGGAAAGGGATCCACCCGCACCGCCACCGGGTCCCCGACCTCCACGCGGCCGGAGTCCCGTTCCGCGAGGTGGAACTCCACCTCGATGGGGTCGAGCGCCACGAGATCGAAGAGCGGCGTTCCCGGCGCGACGAACTCGCCTTCGTTCGCGTGCCGCCGCGAGATGAACCCCGAGAAGGGGGCCCGGACGGAGGAATCGCGGAGGGCCCGCTCGGCGAGCGCGAGGTTGGCGCGGGCGCTGTCGTAGCGGGAGCGCGCGAGGGCGAGGGCCGTGCGTGCGGCGTCGAGCCGGGCATCCGAGGCCACCCCCTGGCGGTGGAGGCTCTGGATCCGGGCGAGCTCCCGGCGCCGCTCCTCGAGCTGGGCGCGCGCCTCGGCCATCTGCGCCCGCTGGCGCGCGAGCTCGAGCTCGCGCCGCTCGGGGTCGATCTCCACGACGACATCGCCCTCCTCCACCGGGGCGCCCTCGTCGGCGAGGATCTCGGTCACCTGCCCGGCCACCTGGGCCGCCACGGACGCCTCGGCCCGGGCCAGCAGCTGCCCGCTTGCCTCGATGCGTTCCTCGAGGTCGAAGGGCTCCACCGCGGCGACGGTGACCGGCGGCGCCGCGACCGGCGCGGCCGGGGGCTCGGCGCGCTGGCACGCGGAGAGCGGCCCGAGCAGGAGGAGCAGGCAGAGGGAGGAACGTCCTGTGGGGCCGGTCACGGTCGCGCCTCCCCCTCCGCGTCCCCGACGGTGCCCCGGAGCGCCGCTTCCACCGCCTCTTCGACCAGCTCCGGCGCCCACGGGTGGTCGGGGCGGGCCGCCCTGAGCGAGATCAGGCCGTGCACCAGGGCCCAGAGCACCTGCTGCGCGACCTCCGCGCTCGCGACGCGGAGACGCCCGGCCTCCTCGAGGCGCAGCAGCGGATCGCGGAGCAGCGCCCGCGCGCGCTCGGCGGTCTGCGGCGGCGGCAGATCCGGTTCCCGGACGAGGGCGAGCAGCCGGTAGTGGCTCGGATTCCGAAGCCCGAAGCCGGTGAAGAGCAGGAGATAGGCCCGCAGGGTGCCGAGCGGATCGCCGGGACGCCGGGCCGCCTCGAGCTCGCGCACCAGCTCCGAGAACCGCTCCTCGAGCAGGGCGTCGATCAGCCCCTGCTTGTCGCGGAAGTGGTGATAGATCGTGGGCGCCGAGACGCCGCAACGCGCCACGAGCCGGCGCATGGAGAAGCCCTCGGGACCCATCTCCACGAGCAGCCCCTCGGCGGCGTCCAGGATCGCGCGCCGCGGATCGCGAGCCTCGGTGGTCCGGGCGGTGGGACTCGTCTGCAAGCGTGGCTCCTTTTGCGCTCCCGGCGGCACCGCCGGGCCACCGGGTCGGCTCGGGGGCCGACGCGCGGTGGGCCGGCCGCCGGGGCCGCACGGGGCACCGGTGCCCCCCCCGCGGGTGACGGGGAGCGAGGCCGCACCGGGCGCGACGGAGGCCCCGGCTCCCCCGAGGAAGACGCCCTGGGTACCCCTTCAGCCGAGGCTAACAGCGTTATAGCGGATCGAGAGCGGGCTGCCCGCGGGAGGCGGGCGGGGAACCGGTGCATCGTCCCCCGCGGCCCGGTGGGCCGCCAGGGACTCGAACCCTGAACCGACGGGTTAAAAGCCCGCTGCTCTACCGTTGAGCTAGCGGCCCGGCGAGGAGGTAT
>JALSIO010000514.1 GCA_026989995.1 Myxococcales bacterium | reverse complement strand
ACGCGCCGCCCCGGCGGTCGCCGGGGGGCTCGCCGCGCTGCGCCGTGCCTTCGGGCTGCTCGGGCGGGGCGTCGGGAGCACGGCCTTCCTGGTCGGGGGCGACGCTGCGCGGGACGGCCTTCCGCTCCTCGCGGGCGATCTCCACCTCGAGCCCACGCTTCCGGCTCCGCTGCATCTCGCCCACCTGCGCGGGGGAGCGCTCGATGCGGCCGGAGCCGCCGTTCCCGGGATCCCGGGCTTTCTCGCCGGGATCAACGGGCACGTGGCCTGGACGTCCGTGCACGCGGGAGCGGTGGTCACCGACCTCACCGCGGAGCGGGTCCGTCCGGGATCGCCTCCCCGGTACCACGACGGGCGCCGGTGGCGCGTCGCCTCGGTTCGGGAGGAGGAGATCCCCGTCCGCGGAGCCCCTCCGGAGCGGCTCGTCGTCACCACGACCCGGCACGGACCGCTGGTCGACCGGCTCCTCGGTGTCACGGGCGAATCCCTCGCACTCCGCTGGACCGGCGCGGACGCCGGAGAGGGGGTCTCCTCCCTCCTGCGGGCGGCGCGGGCGCGCACCGCGGCGGCCTTCCGGGCTGCCCTGCGCACGCACCGGGCGCCGGTGCTGGCCTTCCTTTTCGCGGATTCTCGCGGCGCCGGAGGGTTGCAGGTGGCAGGCGCGGTGCCGCGTCGGCACCTGCTCTCGGGCCTGCTGCCGACTCCGGGGACGTCGGACTGGTACGAATGGGGCGGGCCCGTCCCCTTCGACGAGCTGCCTTCGCGAACACTCGAGGAGATCGGGTCCGGGTCGGCCTTCCTGGTCGCCGCCGACGCATCCCTCTTCCGCAGGGACGATCCGAGTCGGGTCGACACGGTGTGGCGCACCGGGGAGCGGGCGCGCCGCGTCCGGACCCTGCTCCGCCGGCGGCTCGGCGCGGGGCCGGTGCAGCTCGGGGAGCTGGCCCCCGTGCTCGGGGACGTCGTCTCGCCCCACGCGACCGAGCTCGTGGAGCTCGTCGTGGCGCTCGCGGGGGACCCGGGCGCGCTCGGGCGCCGGGGCGAGGAGGTGCTGGAGGAGCTCCGCCGCTGGGATGGCGTGTCGGGGGTCGACCGGGTGGGCGCGTCGGTCTGGCACGTCTTCGTGGACCGGCTGCTCCGGCGGCTCTACCGGGACCGGCTGCCCCCGGGGCTTCTCGACCGCTATCTGGCGTTGCCCCACAGCCGGCCCCGGCACCTGGTTCTGGCGGTGCTCCGCGCCGCCCGGGCGGGCGGGACTTCGAGCCCGATCTACGAGGACCCATCCGAAGTCAGGGCAGCAGTTCAGGATGCTCTTCGCGACACGTGGCGCTGGCTCTCCGCGGAGCGGGGCGTGAGCCGGGCCCGGTGGACGTGGGGTGCCCTCCACCGGCTCGAGTTCCGGCCGCTTCCCCCGGCGGAAGCGGCCGGGGTGCGGGCCCTCGGACCCTGGCCGCATCCCGGCGACGGCCTGACCGTGGCGCACGCCGAGCCCGATCCGCTCCGGCCCTTCCGGGTCCGCTCGGCATCGACCTTCCGGATCTACGCGGACCTCGCCGAGGCGCGCAGCGCGCTGGTGGTGCTCGCGCCGGGCCAGGCCGAGGACCCGGCCTCCCCGCACCACGGGGACGGTGTGGCGGACCTTCGGAGCGGCCGCGCCGCGGGGCTCTCGATCAGCCCGATCTGGATCGCGGAGGGCGCCGCGTCGGAGCTCCTGCTGGAGCCGGCTCCGTGAGCGGCATCTTCTATGCCCGGGTTCCCGGCTTCTACGCGGAGGTGGAGCGGAGCCGCGAGCCGGCGCTCCGCTGTCGACCGGTGCTGGTGGGCGGCGATCCACGCAAGCGCGGAAGGGTCCAGGCCGCCACGCCCGAGGCGGTCCGCGCCGGTGTGCGCCCCGGGATGCCGATGCTCGAGGCCCTGGCCCTTTGTCCGGGTGCCGCCATCCGCCGGACCGATCTTCGGGCCTACCGCGAGGTGGCGCGGCGACTCCGCGTGCGGCTCGCGGAAGAGATGGGACGGGTCGAGCCGGAGGGGCTCGATGCCGCCTTCCTCGACCGCCCCCGGGTGCCCGGGTCGTCGGAAGAGGTGGCGCGCCGGCTCCAGGATGCGGTCCGGGACGAGCTCGGCCTGCCGCTCGCGGTGGGAGTTGCCGCCGTCCGTTTCGTCGCGCGTCTCGCCTGCGAGGAGGCCGGGTGGGAGGGCGCCCTCCGGGTTCCTGCCGGCCGGGAGCGCGCCTTCCTCGCGCCGCTCCCGGTCCATCGCCTTCCGGGGGTCGGGCCGCAGACGGCCGAGCGCCTCGCGGTGCTCGGAGCCCGGACGCTCGGCCAGCTCGCCACGCTCGACCCGGGCCCGCTGCAGGAGCTCCTCGGCAACCACGGACTCAGCCTGTGGCGGATGGCCCGGGGCGAGGGCGACGGGCGGGTTCGGGACGCGTTCCGCCCCCGCAGCCTCAGCCAGGAGACCACCCTGGCCGAGCCCACCATCGACCTCACCGCTCTCGAGTCGGCGCTCTCGCAGCTCACCGTGGGGCTCGAGGAACGGCTCCGGCTGCAGGGCCACGCGGCCCGCCGGGTGACCCTCAAGGTGCGCTACGCAGACGCCGGGACCGCCACCCGGACCGTCACCCGCGATCGTCCCGTGGCCGCCGCCCCGGAGCTTCAGCAGGTCGCGCGCACCCTGCTCGCCCGCACGCAGGCGGGTGTCCGCCCGGTCCGCCTCGTCGGGCTCTCCCTCTCCCACCTGGTTCCCAGGGAGCCTTCGGAAGAACGGCAGCTCGAACTCTTCTCGCCCTGAGCCGGCGTTCCGCAGGCTCGCCCACCGCCCCGACGACCACGAGGGCCCGGGCGCACGGCAGCAGGAGCGGCTCTCACCCGGAGCCGGTGCCGGGCGGCGCCCGCGCTCCGGCTCGGTGGCCCTCCGTTTCTCCCGCACTGCGGGAGGCAGGCCCTTTTCCCCCAGGGGGCAGGCGGGCTCAAGGGGGACCCCGGGCCGGCCGAATCGGGGTGCGGGGCGGCGGGCGGCTCCGCGCCGCTGCACCGGGGGTTCCGCATGGCCGAGCAGCCCGAACGCACGGAGGCCACGGGTGTCAACCGGCGCAAGTACGCCCGGGTCGGCACCGACCAGCTGGTCTCGTTCGCACCGGTGGACACCCGGGACCAGCTCGGGCTCGCGGTGGACCTCTCCCTCGGCGGGATACGCTTCGAGGCGGTGGGCTGCGAGATCCACCCCGGGGAGGTCCTGCGGATCACCTTCAATGTCCGCGACCACACCGTGGTGGCGGTGGGTCGCGTGGTCTGGGCCACCGAGGTCGACGCCTTCGTGACCGACGTGGGCCTCGAGTTCGTGGAGATCGACCCGCTCTCCCGGCGTCTGCTCGAGGAGGAGACCCGCGACCCGAAGGGCGGGGGGGCTGCCGCGTAGCCGGTGGCCCGACGGTCCCGCGTGGCCCCCCGGGGCGTCTCGTTGACACGGGAGTCGAAGGCCGCCTAGCCTGCCGGCCCATGCCGGACTTCCACCAGACCGGGGTGATCACCACCCTGCACCGGTTTCGGGATCCGGACCTCGAATCCCTCGAGGGCCAGCTTCTCGCCGCATCGAGGACCCGGCCGATCGCACTCGTCCTCCCCTGCCTGCACGCGGAGGTCCGCGGACCGGCGCTCAAGGGCATCGTCGAGGAGCTCGCGCGGGTCCGCTACCTGAAGCAGATCATCGTGAGCGTCTCGGGCACCGACCGGATGGCCGACTTCCAGGAGATGCGCGACTTCTTCGGCGGGCTCCGGACCGTCGACGGCGAGCCGCCCACCCTGCTCTGGAACGGGGGCCCGCGCCTGTCCGGGCTCTACCGGCGTCTGTCCGAGGAGGGGCTCGACGCGGGCGACGACGGCAAGGGCCGGGCGGTGTGGATCGCCATGGGCTACGTGCTCGCGTCCGGCGTCTCGCGGGTGGTGGCGATCCACGACTGCGACATCCTCGACTACTCCCGGGAGCTGCTCGCACGCCTCTGCTATCCGACGGCGCATCCGAACCTCAACTACGAGTTCGCGAAGGGCTACTACTCGCGGGTCACCGACCGGATGCACGGGCGGGTGACCCGGCTTTTCATGACGCCCCTGCTGAAGGCGATGCGCTCGGTGCTCGGCCCGGTTCCCTTCCTCGAGTACCTCGACTCGTTCCGCTACGCGCTCGCCGGCGAATGCTCCATGACCGTGGATCTCGCGCGCATCAATCGGATTCCGGCGGATTGGGGGCTCGAGGTCGGCCTGCTCGCGGAGGTGTTCCGCAACTGCTCTCCGAAGCGGATCTGCCAGGTGGAGCTGGTGCCGAACTACGACCACAAGCACCAGCCGCTGTCGGACGACGATCCCTCGCTGGGCCTTCACCGCATGGTGACGGACATCGCCTCCTCCCTGATCCGGAACCTCGCGAGCTACGGCGTCGAATTCGACGCGGGCTTCCTGAATACGCTGATCGCCGCCTACGTGCGCACCGCCCAGGATGCCATCGCCCGCTACAGCGACGACGCCGCCCTGAACGGCCTCGTCTTCGACCGCCACGCCGAGGAGGTCGCGGTCGAGACCTTCTGCCGGGCGCTGCGCGTGGCGGGCCTCGACTTCGTCCGCGACCCCATGGGTGCGCCGCAGATCCCCAATTGGAGCCGGGTGGCCGCGGCGTTGCCCGGCCTGTTCGCGGACCTCATCGAGGCGGTGGAGACCGACGCCCGCTGCTGAACGCCGCGGATGCCCCGCGGGGCTGGTGACGGTTCGGCCCAGTCGCTATCAAGGCCCGAGCCGGGGGGACAGGCATGCGGATCGGAACGATTCCCGTGGGCGGGGGGGCGCCGCTCGTCCTGATCGCAGGCCTGAACGTCCTCGAATCCGAGGAGGACGCCGTCGCCTGCGCCCACCGGCTCGGGCGGGTGGCCGCGCACCACCGCCTGCCGCTGGTATTCAAGGCCTCCTACGACAAGGCCAACCGCTCGGCGCTCGACTCGTACCGTGGCCCCGGGCTCGACGCCGGGCTGCGGATTCTCGAGCGCGTGAAGCGCGAGACCGGCCTGCCGCTGCTCACCGACGTCCACGAACCGGGGCACGCGAAGATCGCCGCCGAGGTGGTCGACTGCCTCCAGGTGCCGGCCTTCCTCTGCCGCCAGACCGACCTGATCGCAGCCTGCGCGGCGACGGGGCTTCCGGTCAACCTCAAGAAGGGACAGTTCCTGGCGCCGGAGGACGTCCGCCATGCGGTCGACAAGATCCGTCGGCTCGGAGGACGCGGCGTGCTCGTCACCGAGCGGGGAACGACCTTCGGCTACCGGAACCTGGTGGTGGACATGCGCGGGCTGGTGGTGATGCGCACCTTCGCGCCGGTGTGCTTCGATGCCACCCACAGCGTGCAGGAGCCCGGGGGCGCCGACGGCGCGACCGGAGGCGACCGCCGCTTCGTCGCGCCGCTCGCGCGGGCCGCGGTGGCCGTGGGCGTGGATGCGCTGTTCGTCGAGGTCCACCCGGCACCCGATCGGGCACCCTGCGATGCCGCCAGCCAGATCGACTTTCCGACCTTCGAGCGCCTCGTCTCCGAGGTGGTGGCACTCGACCGGATCCGGCGTTCCCAGGTCGGGGACCCGCCGCCCACGTGAGCGCCCGCGGCGGAGGCGCGGCGCCGCACGCCGGGCCGACCGCGTGGCTGCTCCTCGGCCTCTTCGCGGCGGCCCTCCGGTGGATCCGGTGGGAGCGCACCGCCGTGCTCTTCAACGACGGGCCGGTCTTCATCGAACTGGCACGGGCGCTCGCGCGCGGCGATGTGGCCGCGGCCCTCGCCCACGACTACCACCCGCTGTACCCGGCGGCGATCGCCCTGTTCGCGCCGGCGGTGGGCGACTTCGAGCTGGCGGGCGCGGTGGTCTCCATCGTGGGCGGCGCCTTGGCGACCGTCGCCCTGGCGTGGCTGATGGCAGGCGCCTACGGGCCGCGCACGGGCCTGGTCGCCGGTTGGCTCGCGGCGGTGCACCCCATCGCCATCGAGGTGAGCGCAGACGTCCAGAGCGAGGGTCTCTACCTGGCCTTCTTCGCCGCGTCGGTGGCCCTCTCGCTCGCCGTCCTGCGCCGGGGCAGAGCGCGCGCCGCGGTCGGCGCGGGGCTCGCGTCCGGGGCGGCCTACCTGGTGCGGCCCGAAGGACTCGGCGCCGGGCTCGGGCTGCTGGCCGCCCTGGCCGGGCTGGCCATCCTGCGCCGGCTGCCGGCAGGGCGCGCCCTCGGGCTCGGGGCGGTGGCCGCGGCCGGCATTGGCGTCGCGGTGGCCCCGTATGCCGCCCTGCTCTCGTGGGAGGCGGGGGAGGTGGTGCTCACCCGCAAGAAGAGCCTGGAGGACCTGACCGGCCTGTCCCTCCGCTTCCGGCTCCCGGCCGAGGTGCGGCCTCCCGCGGCCGGCCCGCCGCGGGTCGGCACCCCCGAGCCCGCATCGCCGTCCCGGGCGGCGGAGGAGCGGGGCCTCGCGGCGGGCCTGGCCGACCTCGGCGAGACGACCCTTTCGACCCTTCGGCCGGAGTTCCTCCTGCTGCTTCTCGTGGGTCTGCGCCGGCGGGCGCCGCCGGACCCGGCGCGGACCTGGCTTCTGGGTGCGCTGCTCCTGCTCTTCGGCGCGGTGCTCGCGCTGATGGCCCTGGAGGTGGGCTACGTGAGCCGCCGCCACGTGCTCCCCCCCGCCCTCCTGCTGCTGGGGCGGATGGCGCTCGGCGTCGAGGGGATCGCGGCGTGGCTGGCCGCGAGGATCCGCTCGCGGGACCCCGCCCGCGGCGCGGCGGCGTCGATCGCGATCGCGGCGCTCGCGGTGGCCGCGCCGGCCCTCGGAAAGGCGCTTCGCCCCGCCCGGACCGATGCCCTGCCGGAGCGGCGGGCTGCCGAGTGGCTGGCAGCCTCCGGGCTCCCGTCCGGCCGGCTCGCCGCCCACCGGCGCCGGGTCGCCTACTACGCCGGGCTACCCTACCAACCGCTCCGGCTGGTGCCTGACGCGCGGCCCCGCGCCTACCTCGCCGACAAGGGAGTCCGCTACGTGATCGCCGATCTCGAGGAGTACCCCTGGGTCACCCGGGAATCCGGCCTCCGGCCGCTCCACTTCGAGGAGCACGAGGGAATCCGCGTGGGCGTCTTCGAGGTGGTGCCGGCGGGCCCGGTGCGGGAAGGAGGCTAGATGCTTCGCCGCTACAGCGAGGTGGTGCGCGGCATTCTCATCGCTGCCGACCTGGTGCTGATCGCGGCCTCCTGGCTCGCGGCCTATGCGATCCGCTTCCACACGGTCTTCGACGCGCCGCGCGGCATCCCCGAGTTCACGCCCTACGCGGCCCTTCTGATCCTGATCCTCCCGCTGTGGCACTGGCTGTTCCGATCCCGGGGCCTCTACGAGGCCCGGCGGACAGCGCGGCTTTCGGCGGAGCTGGCCGCGGTGGTGGCGGCCACGGCCAGCGGCGTGGTGCTGCTGGTGGCCGTCGCCTTCTTCACGCGCTCCTACTTCTATTCCCGCGGTGTGATCGCGCTGTTCGCGGTGCTCTCCGTGGTCTCGGTGGCGGGATTCCGGCTGCTGGCCCGGCTCTTCCTCCGGGCACTCCGTCGCCGCGGCTACAACCAGCGCTATGTGCTCGTCGTCGGGGCGGGGGATCTCGCGGAGGAGGTGATCGCGCGCATCAGCGCCCACCCCGAGGTCGGAATCCGGGTGGTGGGCGTGCTCGCGGGGGAGGACCGCGGTCCCGGGCGGAAGGTCGCGGGTGTTCCGGTGGTGGGGAGCTATGGCGCCGTCAAGTCGGTGCTCGCCGAGCAGCGGGTCGATCAGGTGATCCTGGCGCTGCCCCGGGAGGACGCACCGGTGATGGAGAAGGTGCTCTCGGACCTCGACGACGAGCTCTGCACGGTCCACCTGGTGCCCGATCTCCTCCATGTGATGACCCTCCGCTCCTCGGTGGACGAGCTCGACGGGCTGCCGATCATCCACCTCCGGGAGAGCCCGCTCGTCGGATGGGCGGCGGTGCAGAAGCGGGCCTTCGACCTGGTGGTCTCGGCGACGGCGCTGGTGCTGCTCTCGCCCCTGCTCGCAGCCATCGCGCTGGCGATCCGGCTCGTGGACGGGGCTCCGGTCCTCTACGGCCAGGAGCGCATGGGGCTCGACGGGGTCGTCTTCCGCTGCCTCAAGTTCCGGACCATGCGGCCCGACTCCGAGGCGGCCACCGGACCGGTGTGGAGCTCGCCGGACGACCCCCGGCGCACGCGGCTCGGCGCCTTCCTCCGGCGCACCAACCTGGACGAACTCCCGCAGCTCTGGAACGTGCTGCGCGGCGACATGAGCCTGGTGGGGCCGCGCCCCGAGCGCCCGGTATTCATCGAGCAGTTCCGGCGGGAGATCCCGGGCTACATGCTGCGGCACAAGGTCAAGGCGGGGCTCACCGGGTGGGCCCAGGTGCACGGCTGGCGGGGAGATACCTCGGTGCAGGAGCGTGTCGAGCACGACATCTACTACATCCAGAACTGGTCCCTGGGCCTCGACATCCGCATCCTGCTCATGACCGTCTGGAGGGGATTCCGCAACGCCTACTAGCGCCGGCCCGGGGCGCGGCGGCGCTCAGCGACGCGGGCCCTCGGCGCGGATCCGCTCGAGCGCCTCCGCCAGCTCGCGCCGGAAGCGCGGGCGGGAGAAGCCTTCGGCGTGGCGACGGATGGCCTCCGGACGGAAGGCGTCCTCCATGGCCTCGAAGCGCCGGACGGCATCGGCAAGGGCGGCCGGGGTCTGCGGCTCGAAGAAGAGACCGGTCGGGCTGCGCCCGGCGGGATCCTCGGGGGGGACCACGGTCTCGGTGGCACCTCCGCGGCCGAAGGCGATCACCGGGCGCCCACAGGCCTGGGCCTCGAGGGGCACGATCCCGAAATCCTCCTCCTGCGGGTACACGAGGGCCCGGCAACGGGCGTAGAGCTCGGCCAGCCTCTCGTCGGAGACGCGCCCGAGGAAGCGCACCCGGGCGGGAGCCCGTGCCTCGAGCCGGGCCCGGGCCGGCCCCTCACCCACCACCACGAGCGGGCGATCGAGCTGGCGGAAGGCGTCGAGGACGAGGTCCTCCCGCTTGTAGGGCACGAAGCCCCCCACGAGCAGATAGGGCCGCTCGCCGGCAGTCCCCCGGATGCGGAAGCGGTCGGTGTCGACGGGCGGATGGATCACCTCGGCGCTCCGGCCGTAGGTGCGCGCGATGCGGTCGGCCACGGTGCGCGAGATCGCGATGAACCGGCTCACGGAGTCGACGCCGCTGGTGCGGAGGTCGAAGCGCCGGAGCCATGCGACGAGGGGGGTGGCCAGGATCCGCAGCGCGCCGCGGCCGAGGTAGGCGTCGACCTGGTTCCAGACATAACGCATGGGGGTGAAGCAGTAGCAGACGTGCAGGGTTCCGGGCGCCGTGGGAACGGACTTCGCGACCGCGTGGCTCGTGGAAAGGACGAGGTCGTAGCCCCGGAGGTGGAATCGGCCGATGGCCCAGGGAAAGAGCGGGAGGAAGAGCCGGTAGTGACGGGCGATTCCGGGAAGGCGCGAGAGCGGGGAGGCGTGGATGCGCAGCCGGTCGATCGGCTCCGAGGTGCTTCCCGGAACGTGGATCAGGGTATAGAGGTCCGGGTCGGGAAAGAGGGCGGCCACGTCCTCGAGGACGCGCTCGCCCCCCCGCATGCCGGTGAGCCAGTCGTGGACGAGGGCGACCCGCACGGCGGGCAGGGTAGGGGAGGGCGCCGGGCGGACAAGCGCCCGCTCAGCGAGCGATCTCCAGCTCGGTCGGCGGGCCGGGCACGGCGAAGAGGCGACCTCCCGCGAGCGTGGCCTCTTCGAAGAGCCAGGTCATCGCGAGGCGGAGTCCGGGGTGCCGCCAGAGCAGGTCGCCCCGGCCGTCGCCGTCGTAGTCGCCGCTGCCCGCGGCCTGCCACCCGGCAGCGGGCGCGGGGATCCAGGGTCCGGGGGTGGAGACGCCGTCCTCGAGCAGGTCGATCCGCAGACGCGCCGCGCCCGGGTCGTGCCAGGCGAGGTCGAGGTCGCCGTCGCCATCGAAATCGGCAGGCGGCAGCAGCGCGATCCCGGGACCCGGGTCCGGAAGGCGATGCACCTCGACGGCGGCACCGCCCGCCAGGATCCAACCCTCCGTGGCACCGGAGTCGAGGTTGCGCAGGAGCAGGTCGGCATCGCCGTCGCCGTCGAGGTCGTCGGCGCGCAGCAGGGTGAAGCCGGTCGGGAGCGTGGGCAGGGGATCCACGCGCTCTACCGCGGCGCCGTCGAGGTGCATCACCCAGAGCCGCTGGTCCGGGGTTCGCCACAGGAGGTCCTCGCGCCCATCGGCGCCGAAGTCCCCGATGGCCACGAGCTCCGTGATCGTGGGGACGGTGACGGAGCTGCGGAACTCGGAGACCCCCTCGTGCTCGAAGGCCAGCGTGAGCCGTCCCGTCTCGATCCGCCGCCAGAGGAGGTCGGTTCGCCCGTCGCCGTCGAAGTCCCCGGCACCCTCGAGCTCGAAGCCGAGCCGGCCGAGGGCGGGAAGGTTGCCCTCCTCGCCGCCCGAGCCCTCCTCGACCCGTAGCGTCCGGAGCACGCCCGCGGCGGCATCCGCGAAGAGCAGGTCCTCGGTCCCGTCTCCGTCGAGATCGAGGCGGGCGCCCACCGGGGTTCCCGGGCGCTGGAGGGGCGAGCCGGGCGCCGGCGGGGCGGGGGCCACGGCCGCTCCGAAGCGCACCGGCTCCGAGCTCGGCGAGAAGGGGCCGCGGTTGCCGAACAGGTCGTAGGCCGCCACCCGGAGCTCCAGCGTCTCGCCCGGCGCCCCGGCAACGGTGGCGCGGTTGGAGGTCACCAGGAGATCCGGCTCCTCCCCGAAGGGGGCGCCGTTGCGGGAGATGAACACGCCGTAGAGCAGCACCGGCCCCTCCGCCTCCTCCCAGGTGAAGGTGGCCTCGGTGGCGCCGGGAAGCTCGACCACGGCCACGGCGGGATCCGGCCCGAGTCCGAGCAGGGCCCCGGCGAGGGCGGTCGCGAGCGCTTCACGAAGGAGTTTCCCCGTCGGCATGGCGCGCAACTCTCCATCGCGGCTCCGTGTGGGGGGACCCGGCCGCGTGATCGGGTGCGGGAGGCAGCTCGAGGACGGCGGCGCGTCCGCATGGGAGGACCCCCACCTGTCGGGCGCGGATTCTTCCGACCCGAGGCGGGGCATTCCGTGCGGTGGATCACGCTTTTCGGGGTGGGAAGCCTTCGTCGGGAACTTCACCCGGTCGGGTGGGGAAAGCCCGTCAGAAATGCGGGTGGGAAGTCCCGCGCAAGTGGGCTCAGTCCTCGTCCTCCGCCGCCCCGGGCGGGAGCAGCGCGAGCTCCAAGACCTGGTCGACGGTGTCCACCAGCTGGATCTCGAGGGCCTTGCGGACGTCCTGGGGCACGTCGACCAGATCCTTCTCGTTGCGGCGGGGCAGGATCACCGTGCGGATCCCGGCACGCGCGGCGGCGAGGATCTTGTCCTTGATGCCCCCCACCGGGAGCACCCGCCCTCGGAGCGAGATCTCGCCGGTCATGGCGAGGTGGCTGCGCACGCGGCGGCCGGTCAGCAGCGAGACCAGCGCCGTGACCAGCGCCACGCCGGCCGACGGCCCGTCCTTGGGCACTGCACCGGCGGGGACGTGGAGGTGGATCTCGCCGCCTGCGAGGACGGGGTGGCGGATTCCCAGGCGCTCCGCATTCGCCCGCACCCAGGAGAGGGCGGCCTCGGCCGACTCCTTCATCACCTCGCCGAGCTGTCCGGTGAGCCGCAGGCGAACCCCCTCGCCCCCGGGGCTGGCGGTGGCCTCGATGAACAGGATGTCGCCGCCGTGCGGCGTCTTCGCGAGCCCCACCACCACGCCGGGCATCCGGGTGCGCTCGGCGGTCTCCGGCAGGTGCGGCGGGGGGCCGAGTGCCCTGCGCACGAAGGCCGCATCCACCACGACCCGTTTGTCCCCCTCGGCGATGCGGAGCGCCACCTTGCGCATCAGCGCCGCGAGGTTCCGGTCGAGGTTTCGGACCCCGGCCTCCCGGGTGTACTCGTGGACGAGCACCTCGATGGCATCGTCCCGGACCTCCACCTGTTCGGGCGTGAGGCCGTGGGCCTCGAGCTCTCGCGGAACCAGGTGGTGGCGCGCGATGGCGAGCTTCTCCCGGTCGGTGTAGCCGGGGATCTCGATGAGCTCCATGCGGTCGAGGAGGGCGGCGGGAATGGTGGCCACGTCGTTGGCGGTCGCGATGAACAGGACCCGCGAGAGATCGAAGGGCACCTCGAGGTAGTGGTCCGTGAAGGTGTGGTTCTGCTCGGGGTCGAGCACCTCGAGCAGGGCCGCGGCGGGATCCCCCCGGAAGTCCGCCCCGAGCTTGTCCACCTCGTCGAGCAGGAAGACCGGGTTGCGGGAGCCGGCGCGCCGCAGGCTCTGGATGATGCGCCCGGGCATGGCGCCGACGTAGGTGCGGCGGTGACCGCGGATCTCGGCCTCGTCGCGCACGCCGCCGAGGGAGGCCCGCACGAAGTTGCGCCCCATGGCGCGGGCGATGGAGCGGCCGAGAGAGGTCTTGCCCACACCGGGCGGGCCCACGAAGCAGAGGATCGGAGCCTTGGCCTCCGGGGCGAGCTTGCGCACCGCGAGGTACTCGAGGATCCGGTCCTTCACCTTGTCGAGCCCGTGGTGGTCCTCGTCGAGGATGCCCCGTGCCTCGGCGAGGTCGAGATGGTCCTCGGTCTCCACGGACCAGGGCAGGTCGAGGATCCACTCGAGGTAGGTCCGGATCATGTGCCGGTCGGGCGCGTGCTGGGGAATGGAGGCAAGCCGCCGCAGCTCGCGCTCCGCGTGCTCCCGAACCTCCTCGGGAAGCTCCGTCGCCTCGAGGCGTTCCCGCAGCTCGTCGACTTCGCGCATGCTCGCGTCGCTCTCGCCGATCTCTCCCTCGATGTCCCGCATCTTCTGGCGGAGCAGGCGCTCGCGGCGCTTCGGGTCGAGATTCTGCGCCTCGGCTTCGGAGCGCAGGTTGCGCTGCGCCTCTGCGATGGTGACCTCGCGCTCGAGGTGGCCGGCGAGGGTCTGAAGACGGCGGGTGGCATCCGGCTCGGCGAGGAGCGCCACCCGCTCCCGGGTCGGCAGGGGTAGGGTGCTGGCGATGAGGTCGGCGAGGAGCGCCGGGCTCTCGATGGACGAGACGAGCGTCTTCCACTCGCCCGGGTAGTCGTCGCGCAGATCGATCACCCGGTGGGCGAGCTCCACGACGCGCGCCCGGGCCGCCGCCTCCGCCTCGGGGTGGGGCGTGGGCTCGGGCACCGGCTCGATCCGGACCTTCAGGAAGGGCTCGCGCGCGACGCGCTCCACGAGACGCACCCGGCCGAGACCGGCCACCACGGCGTGTCGGCTGGCCGCGTCGGGCCGGGGAGCGACCACCTTCACCACCCGCCCGACACACGCGATGGGTTCGAGGTCCTCGAGGTCGGGCTCCTCGGTCGCCGGGTCCTTCTGGGTGGCGATCACGAGATAGCCACCCTCCCCGGCGGCCTCGAGGGTGGCGAGGGAGGCCCGGCGGCCGACCGCGAGGGGGGCGGTCACCCCCGGGAAGACGACGGTGTCGCGCACCGGCAGGAGCGGAAGCACCGCGGGGAGCTCGATCCGCTCCTGGCCGCCGTAGAGCACGTTCACCGATTCGTCGGACACCGATTCCCCCTGCGTCCCGGTCCGGCGCCGTCACGCGCGCGGAGCCGTCGGCGCCCCACGGCGCGCCCATCTGCGGCGGCCACGGCTCGCGACGGCCAGCGGCTCGTCCCGGCCGCGGGCTGCCGCCGGGTCGGGAACCGGGCAAAGCTACGCACCGCCACGGGCCGGTCAAGCGCGGCGCCGGTGCCGGGACGGCCCAACTAGCGGCATTCGTTGACGGATCCGGGTCACCGCCCTAGTCTCCGAGCCCCTCGCCCGGGTGGCGGAATTGGTAGACGCGCATGGCTCAGGACCATGTGGCCGCGAGGCCGTGCTGGTTCGACTCCAGTCCCGGGCACCATCCGCTCCAAAGGCCGGGCCCTTCGCCCCCGCGGACGGGATCAGGCCCCTGAGGTCGCGCGCAGCGCTGCGAGGGCGGCCTCCACGGCGTCGAGCTCCGCGAGCGCGGCCTCCCAGCGCGCGAGCTGGCCGCTCAGGGCGGCCTCCACCCGCCTGCGCTCGGTGGCGAGGGCCCTGCTGTCGGTGCCGGACCGCCAGATCTCGGGCGCGCCGAGAGCCCGGTCGATCTCCGCCCGCCGGGCCTCCGCCTCCCCGATGGCGGTCTCGAGGGCCTCCACCTCGCGGTGGAGCACCGCTCGCCGCCGCTGCAGTTCCTTCTGCCGTTGCCGCCGGGTGGTGGCCGGCGTGGCCGTGGCCGATCCCGGGGGCTTCGGCCCGGGTGGGGCCTCCCGCTCCCGCCGGAGCCGTGCGAGCAGCTCCGCAACCCCGCCGCGGATCTCGTGGAGCTCCCCGTCGCGGAGCTCGAGGATGCGCGTGGCTACCGCCTCGAGGAGGCTCCGATCGTGCGAGACGAGGACCAGGGTTCCCCGGGTGCCCGCGAGCGCTTCGCGGAGCACGTCGCGGGCATCGAGGTCGAGGTGGTTGGTGGGCTCGTCGAGCAGCATCAGATTCGCCGGACGGAAGAGCAGCCGCGCAAGGGCGAGCCGCGCCTTCTCGCCCCCGGAGAGCACCGAGACCCGGCGCTCCACGGCGTCCGCCGGGAAGAGGAAGGCGCCGAGGTGGTCTCGGATCCGGGCGTGCTCTTCGCCCCGCGCCACGCGGGCGAGCTCCTCGAACACGGTGCGGGACGGGTCGAGGTCGAGCAGCGTGTGCTGCGCGTAGCTCGCGATCTCGACGCCGTGTCCCCGGCGGACCTCGCCCCGGTCCGGGACCAGGGTTCCGGCGAGGATCCGCAGCAGTGTGGACTTGCCGGCTCCGTTGCGGCCCACCAGCGCGACCCGATCACCCCGGGCCAGCTCGAGGTCGACGCCCCGGAGCACCGCCCGCCCTTCGAAGTGCTTCTCGACCCCGGAGAGCCGGAGGACGAGGTCTCCCGAGCGCGGCGGCTCCGGGATCCGGATCACCGGTCGCCTTCGGGGCGTCTCGGGCGGGAGCTCGGGGAGCGCGGCGGCCCGTCTTTCGAGCGCGCGGATCCGACTTCGCACCTGGCGGGCCTTGCTCGCCTTGGCACGGAAGCGTTCGATGAAGCGCTCCTCGCGGGCGCGCTGCCGCGCCTCGCGCTCGCGCGCCCGGCGGGCCTCTTCCAGCCGGCGGGCCCGGACCTCCTCGTAGCGCGAGAGCGGCCCGTCGAAGACCACCAGGGAGCCGCCGGCCAGCTCGGCGATCCGGGTGGCGTGGCGCGCCAGGAAGGTCCGGTCGTGGGTCACCACCACGAGGGCGCCCGGGTAGCCCTCGAGGAAGGACTCGAACCATTCGACGGACGGCAGGTCGAGGTGGTTGGTCGGCTCGTCGAGGAGCAGGACCTCGGGCGGGTCCGCGAGCAGGCGCGCGAGCTCGACTCGCATGCGAAAGCCCCCGCTGAGGCGATGGAGGGGAGTCTCCGCGAGCGCCCCGTCGAGTCCGAGCCCGGCGAGGATCCGGTCCACCCGCGCCTCGCGGGAGAAACCCCCG
>JALSIO010000513.1 GCA_026989995.1 Myxococcales bacterium | reverse complement strand
GGTGAGGATGTCCCGGCGCAGGTCGAGGGCACGGGCGACGAGCGCCGCCCCCTGCTTCTCGCGGAAGGGGTAGGTGGTGGACGCGAAGTAGAGCGCGTCGATGCCGCCCCGGTCGAGCCCCCGAAGGCAGTCCCGGGCGGCCGCGACGGCCATCGTGACGGCGTCCTCGTCCGGATGGGCGAGGGCCTTCTCCGGGCCGCCCTCGCGGGCCGGGCGCCCGGAGAGGAGCGCGAGGGGGAGCCGGGTGTGCGGCACGTAGGCGCCGAAGGAGGCGATTCCCGCCATGGTGGGTGGTCTCCTCGAGGGCGGGCCCGAGGCTAACACAGGGCTCTCGCGGGGCGTAGTGTGCTCGGCGCGCGCTTTCGGTGCAGGCGCCCGGCGCCATCTGCGGCCTCAGTCCCCGGGCGCACGGCCGGGCCGGGCGGCCACCCTCGCTCCGCGGCGCGCGAGCGCGGAGCGGACCGCGGCGAGGGTCTCGGGGAGGATGGCGTCCGCCACGGCCCGGCTCCCGGCGTCCGTGAAGTGGCAGTCGTCGATGAAGTGCCCGAGGTCGGCGGGGATGCGGGCCGGCAGGTCCACGTAGCGGGCTCCGTGCCGCCCGGCGAGCTCGCGCTGCAGGCGGTTGTACCGCGCCATCTCCGCGGCGAGCCACGCGGGCTCGGGCCGGACCGGGCCCGCCGGGGTCCGGATGCCGAACCAGAGACGCCGGCGCTCCTCCGCACGCATGTGGGGCTTCCAGAGCACCGGCTGGCCGAGGACCACCGTCTCGATGCCGCGGGCCTCGAGCTCGACGAGCAGCGCCTCCATCGCGTCGCCGAACTCGCGGATGGGGTCCACGGGCCGGTCCGGCTGCGCCGCCGCCGGGAGCGCCCGGTAGGCGCGGGTGAGCCGGGGGAGGTTCCGGCTGTGCCACTCGAGGGTGCGCCCCTCCCGGGCCCGGCGCGCGGCGCGGAGGCTGCGCCGCAGCACGGCGACGCGCCGGCAGAGCTCGGACCAGCGCGAACAGGAGCGGGTCGGCTCCTCCTCGGGCACCCGGCGGAGCGCGTCCTCGAGGCCCGCGTAGCGGTAGCCGGGCCCCCCGTGCCAGGCGAGGTCGTTGATGCCCTCGAGGGTGATCACCACGTCGGGATCGAGGCGGTCGAGGTGCCGGCGGGCCCAGGCCAGGCGGTGCACGGCGGGCGCGCCCCCGCGGCCGTAGGCGGCGACCTCGAGCCCGGTTGCGGGCGGAAGGCGTTCGCGCAGCCGGGCCTCGAGTACACCCCACCAGGTGTCGGCCGCGTTCTGCGTGGGAGAATCCGTGGTCGACGCCCCGAGCGCGAGGATGCGGACGGTGCCCTCCGGCTTCCGCTCGCTGCGCATCGAGAGCGAGCGGAGTCCCCAGGCGTTCCGCTCGTAGACGACGGTGGGGTGGAGGCCCGGCAGGGTCTGGTCCCGGATCTTGACCGACACGGCGGCCGGAAGCGGCGCGAGCGTCCGCAGCAGGAGTTCGGTGCCGATCAGGGTCGTCGCCGCCGCGAGCGGGAGGCGCAGGGCTCGCTTCCGGTGCGGGCGCATGGTCGGGCCTCCGCCGGCGGGGCCGGGACGGCCCCACCGGGTCACCGTACCTCGCCGCAGCGTCCCGTCACGTCGGCTGCACGGGGTCGGTCGGGGCCGGCCGCAAGGGGGCCTATACTCGCGCCGTGGCCCGACCGCTTCGCGTGCTGCACGTGGTGGGCGGCCTCGGCATGGGCGGGATCGAGACCTGGCTGATGTACCTCCTGCGGCGCGCGGACCGCCGGGAGGTCGCCATGGACTTCCTGTCCAAGCGCAGGCGCGAGACCGTCTACGACCGGGAGGCCCGGGAGCGGGGTGCCACCCTGCATCCCATGCCCTCCACCTCCGACCGCCGCGCCTGGGGTGCGGCGCTCGCCCGGGTCCTCCGGGAGCACGGGTCCTACGACGTGGTGCACGTCCACCGGCGCCACGTCGCCACGCCCCTCCGGGTCGCCCGGCGGGCCGGGGTTCCGGTCCGGGTGGTGCACAGCCACAACGCGGTGCCGCGCCGCGGACTCGCGCGCCTGCCCGGGGCCGGGTTCCGTGGCCGCTTCGCCCGCCGCCACGCGACCCTCGGCCTCGCCTGCTCCGGTCGGGCCGCGGAGGTCGTCTTCGGCGCCGGCTGGCGGCGCGACCCCCGCCTGCGGGTGCTCCCCTATGGCATCGACTTCGCGCCCTTCGCCGAGCCGGTGGACCGGCACGCGGTGCGCAGGGAGCTCGGGGTGTCGCCGCAGGCCCGGCTCGTGGTCCACGTGGGACGGCTGCATCCCCAGAAGAACCACGCCTTCCTGCTCGAGGTGGCCGCGCGTCTGCGCCGCGAGCTGC
>JALSIO010000512.1 GCA_026989995.1 Myxococcales bacterium | reverse complement strand
GACCTCGCCCCCGGGCCAGACCAGGGAAACCGCGTTGGTGTCCACCCCGAAGCCCGCGCCCGCCCGGGAGACGTCATTGGCCACCATCAGGTCGCACCGCTTCGCCTCGAGCTTGCGGCGGGCCGATGGCACCGGATCCCCGGTCTCGGCGGCAAAGCCCACCACCACCAGCTGCGGCCGCTCGGCCGAGAGCTCGGCGAGGATGTCCGGGTTGCGTTCGAGCTCGAGCGCGATGCGATCGCGGCCGCCGAGCTCCTCCTTCTTGAGCTTCCGTTCCCGGGGCGCCGCAGGCCGGAAATCCGAGACGGCCGCCGCCATCACCAGGATGTCGGCCCCGTCGACCGCCTCGCGCAGCGCATCGCGCATCTCGAGCGCGGTCTTCACGTCCCGCCGCAGCACGCCGGCGGGCGTGGGCAGCGCCGTGGGTGCCGAGACCAGCACCACGCGCGCACCCCGCCGGGCAGCCTCCCCGGCGATGGCGTAGCCCATCTTGCCCGAGGAGCGGTTGGAGAGCACCCGCACGGGATCCACCGGCTCCTGGGTGCCCCCGGCGCTCACCACCACCTTCCGGCCCCGGAGCGTGCCGGGGCCGAGCAGAAGGGAGGCCTCGGCGGCGACCCGAACCGGCTCCGCCATCCGCCCCGGCCCCTCCTCGCCACAGGCCAGGGGACCCGGCTCCGGCCCGACGAAGTGCACGCCTCGCTCGCGGAGGCGCTCCGCGTGCTCCCGCGTCGCGGGATGCTCCCACATCCGGACATTCATCGCGGGCGCGACGAGCACCGGCGCCCGCGTCGCGAGGAGAAGGGTGGTGGCGAGGTCATCCGCGAGACCCAGGCTCATCCGGGCGAGCAGATGGGCGGTGGCCGGCGCCACCACGATGAGCTCCGGCCACCGGGCGAGCGCGATGTGGTCGATCTCGCCCTCTTCGGCGGCGTCGAAGAGGGCATCGCGCACCGGATTGCCGCTCAAGGTCTGGAGCACGAGGGCAGAGACGAAGTGGCGTGCCTCCCGGGTGAGCACGCACCGGACCTCGTGCCCCTCGCCCACGAAGAGGCGCACGAGCTCGGGGACCTTGTAGGCGGCGATGCCACCGGACACCACCAAGAGCACGCGCCTGGGCGCCATGGGCTCCTCGGAAGTCGTTGCGTTCCGCGAGCTTAGTCGGCCTCCGGGCGCGCGTCCACGGCGGACGCCCCGCGTGCCCCGACCGCGTCGAGCAGACGCACCCCATCCCGCAGGCGTGCGAGGAGCTGCCGGCGCGAGGGAGCGTCTGCGTAGATGCGTACGCGAGGCTCCGTCCCCGACCGCCGGAGGCCCAGGAAGCCGTCGCCGAGTCGGAGCAGGAGGCCCAAGTCCGTCTCGGCCCCGCGCACCACCTCGCCAAAGACCCGGCTCGGAGGTGTGCTCCGAAGCGCGGCGAGGCCGGCGACCCGGTCGGGCGTCGCAGCCACCGAGGCCCGACCCGCGTGGGAGGCGCCGACCCTGCGGCGGATGCGCCGGAGGAGGCGACCCGGGCCCTCGCCGGCCAGCGCCACCGCCTCGGCGGCGAGGGCGCAGCCGAGAATGCCGTCCTTGTCGACGGCGTGCTCCGCCCAGGCAAAGCCCCCGTTCTCGTCGGCAGCGGCCGCGGCCTCGCCCGCCACGAGGGCGGCGCCGAGGTGGCGGAAGCCCGGAGGCCGCCGCAACACCCGGAGGCCGTGGTGCCGTGCCGTCCGCTCCGCGAGGCCTCCCACGAAGGGAGAGAGGGCCACCGCGGAACCCGCGGGAATCCGGCCCGAGCTGGCGAGATGCTCGATCAGCAGCGCGGCAGCCTCGGTCTCGGAGAGGACCCGGCCCGTCTCGTCCACCACCCCGAAGCGGTCGGCGTCGCCATCGGTGGCGAGCCCGAGCCGAACGCCCGTTCCGGCCCGCACCGCTGCCGCGAGCCGTGAGAGCCGCGGCGGAACCGGATCGGGAGCCCGACCACCGAGATCCGGATCCGGCCTGCCGCCGCACCAGACGAGCCGGGCACCCGATCGCTCGAGTGCGGGCTCGACCGTCCCGGCTCCCGCGCCGTGCAGCGGGTCGTAGAATACGCGCGGCCCGCAGCGCGCCCCGGACCTGCCCCCCAGCACGCGATCGAGGGCAGCGAGATAGGACTCGCGCGGCGAGCACCCGCACGCGCGCGGACCGCGCGCGGGAACCCGGAGCCGCCCCCCTGCCACCGGGCGCGCGGCCAGGGCGCGAAGTACCGCTGCGGGCGGCGCGAGCCCATCGGGACCGACCACCTTGATCCCGTGGTCGGTGGGGGGATTGTGGCTGGCCGTGAACACCAGCGCCCCCGACGCGCCCTCCTCCCGAACGTGGTGCACGACCACCGGC
>JALSIO010000511.1 GCA_026989995.1 Myxococcales bacterium | reverse complement strand
GGGCTCCGGGCTCGCCGGCTCGGGGCCGGCCTCGGCCCCGTGGGAGGCGCGACGATAGCGGAAGCCGCCCCCGCCCCCTAGCCTGGACCGTCCCCGGCGGGGCCTCACGGCCTCCGGAACGGACGAGCCGTCGTCACAGGCGGGCGAGGAGCTGCTCGACGAGGGCCGGGGCGCCGAGGACGATCCCGATCTTTCCGTCCGCGAGATCGGCGAGGCGTTCCACCCGGCCGCCGGCCTCCGGGACGAGGCACTCGGTGGCCGCCACGTCCCACGGCGAGAGGGAGAGGTCGACCATGGCATCCACGCTGCCGGCGATCACCAGCGCGTGGCCGAAGGCATCGGTGTAGCCGCGCAGGAGGGGCAGCTCCGCCGCCAGCCGCGTGAAGGCGGCCCGCCGCCCGGCGAGGTCGAAGCAGAAGGGGTCGCCGTGGGAGATGAGGGCCCGGCGCAGATCCGTCTCGGTGGAGACCCGCAGGCGCTCCTCGCCGCGCCAGGCGCCCCGTCCCCGGGCGCCGCGGATGCGTTCGCCGAGGGCGGGGAGATCGATCACGCCGAGGACCGGTTCGCCCTCGACGACGAGGGCCACGAGGGTCGCGAAAAGCGGGATGCCGCGCGCGAAGCCGCGGGTGCCATCGATCGGGTCCACCACCCAGGTGGGCCGCCCGCCGGGCGCTCCCTCGGTGCCGTACTCCTCGCCGAGGATGGCGAACTCCGGTGTCGCCCGCCGGAGGTGCTCCCGCATGGCCCGTTCCGCCGCGCGGTCGGCCTCGGTGACCGGCGAGCCGTCGCCCTTCTGCTCGACGGGGACGCGTCGGAATCGCGGCAGGATCTCCGCCCGCGCCAGGTCGCAGGCGGCCTCCGCCGCCCGCAGCGCGTGGTCGAGGTCGAGCGCGGCCATGGATCCCCCGATCGGAGGCGTCGATCGTAGCCACGGCCGGCCCGCGCCGCCCGGCCGGGTATGATCGGGCCGGAGGTGCGCCATGCCGGACCCGTCCGCCGCCGCCGCCCTCGGCCTCGAGCCGGGACGGCGCTTCGCCATCGTTCACTGCGATGACATCGGAATGTGTCATGCGGCCAACGAGGGCGCCTTCGAGGTGCTGCTCGAGGGCCGGGCCACGTGCGGGAGCCTGATGGTGCCCTGCCCGTGGTTTCCCGAGGCGGTGGCGAGGGCCCGCTCCCACCCGGAGCTCGACCTCGGCGTGCACCTCACGCTCAACGCGGAGTGGGAGGGCTACCGCTGGGGGCCGGTGCTCGGGGCGCGCGGCGTGCCCTCCCTCGTGGATGCCGGAGGCCGTCTCCCCCGGACGAGCGCCGAGGTGGTGGCGCAGGCCCGCCCGGAGGAGGTGCGCGCCGAGCTGCGGGCGCAGGTGGAGCGGGCCTTCGAGGCCGGCATCGACGTGACCCACCTCGACGCCCACATGGGGACCGCCCTCTACCCGCCCTTCCTCGAGATCTACGCCGAGCTCGCGGAACATTTCCGCCTGCCCGCGATGCTGGTGCGGCCCGATCCGGCCCTGCTGCGCGCACGCGGACTGTCCCTCGCCCAGCCGGTCTTCGAGGCCCTCGTGGACCGGCTCGAGCGGGCCGGCTTTCCGGTCCTCGACGGGCTCGATCCGGAATCCCTGGGCTTTTCCGAGGGGACGGGGGAGGCGCACAACCGCGCTCGCCTGGAGCGGCTCGTCCCGGGCCTGAACTACCTGATCTGCCATCCCGCCCGCGACGGCGAGGAGCTCCGGGCGATCACGCCGGACTCGGCCCACCACCGGGACTTCGAGCGCCGGTTCTGGGGCGCCGGCGGCCGGGGCGGCGAGCTCCTCGACGAGCTCGGGATCGCGACCCTCGGCATGAGGCCCCTGCGGGACCTGCTGCGGGGGGGCTGAGCGCGCCGTGCACCGGCCGTCGGCGGCATGCTCGCCGGGCCCGCGCCGGCTCCGGCCCCCGGCCGGGGGTCAGCGCAGGGTGGCCAGTCGCGTCTCGAGCCGGTCGAGCCGGTTCCGCGCCGCCTCGCGCCGCGGTCCGGCGAGGTCCGGGGCCAGCTCGACCCGGAGGCGGCCCCGGGGCAGGTCGATGCAACAGCTCTCGACCCAGGGCTCGTCCATGAGCTCGAGCCAGGCGAGTCGAAGGGCGGTGGGGGGAAGCTCGAAGTCGCGGAGCTCTCGGGCCGAGGGGTCGGGGTGCATGGCGGGTTCCTCGCCAGTCGGGGGTCGGGGTCCGGGATCCGGGGCTCGGCGGTCCGGCCTGCTTCGGTCGCCCGGATCCCTTTCTGAAGGGGTGCGCCCGGGCGGCAGCGCGGCGAACCGCTCCCCGCTTCCTCGTCTGCGTGGAACCCGCGGGTGCGCTGCCGGTTCACCTCCCCGGGCCCCGTGCGCATGGACCCGCCGGCGGGCCGTCAGTCCGGCCTGTCCCCCGCGGCGTGGGTGGACCTTCCGGCGCCCCGCGGCTCGGCCGGCCCGGTCGCAGCGCGCGTGGACCGGTCGGCGGGCCGCCCATCCGGCAGCCGGGTTGCCGAGCGCCCGGCGCCCCGGTGCGCGGCCGGTTCAGCCGGCCCGGTCGCACAGCGCGCGGAGGCGGGCGTAGGGGTAGATCCCCGTCGTGTGCCCGTCGCTCCACTCCACCTGGATGCCGTAGCGGCCCACCGCGCGGATGCGGGTGGGGCGCACGTCCGGAGGGACGCTCGCCGGATCGAGCCGGGCTTCGCCCGTCCACTCGTCCACGCAGCTGGCACAGGCGCAGGCGAGGCGGAGCTCGCGCACCGACAGACGGCTGCGGGTTCCGTCCGCCCACTCGACGAGCAGCCCGTCGGGCCCGTCCTGGCGGAGGGCCACGGCGTGGGTCCGGGGGTCCGACACGGTGGGAGGCTACGGGACCGGCGGGGCATCCGCCTCCGGCGGAGGCGGGGCGGTGCACCGGCGGAGCCGCGGGAGCGATCGGCTACCGTTCGGGCCATGTCGGAACGAAGCGACGACGCGATCGCCATCCTCGGCGGAACGGGGGACCAGGGGCTCGGCCTGGCGCTGCGCTTCGCGCGGGCCGGGAGACCGGTCGTCATCGGCTCCCGGGTGGCCGACCGGGCCCACGCGGCCGCCGACCTGGTGCGCGCTGCGGCTCCGGGCGCGCAGGTGGAGGGCCTCGAGAATCCCGCCGCGTGCGGCCGGGCGCGGATCGTGATCCTCTCCGTGCCCTTCGAGCACACCGCGGCCACGGTGAAGGGGCTGCGCGAGGCCCTCGCGCCCGGGCAGATCGTGGTCTCCATGGGCGTTCCGCTCGCGAGCGCCATCGGCGACTCCGCCGCGCGCCTGCTCGGCGTGTGGCAGGGCTCCTGCGCGGAGCTCGTGGCCTCGCTCGTGCCGGACGGGGTGGCCGTGGTGTCGGCCTTCCAGAACGTCTCGGCCCACCGGCTCCGGAATCTCGAGGAGGAGGTCCCGTGCGACGTGATCGTCTCGGGCCCGGCCGAGGCCCGGCGGATCGTGATGGGTCTGTGCCCGCTCGTGCCCGGTCTTCGGGCCGTCGACGGGGGGCCGCTTTCCAACGCCCGGGTGGTGGAGGGGATCACGGCGCTCCTGATCGGGATGAACATCCGCTACCGGGTGCCGGAGGGGGTGGGCATCCGGCTCACCGGCCTGCCGGAAGACGCGGCCCGCGGGTCCGGCCGACCGGCACCGTGATGCGTTGCGACGCGTCGCGGCAGCGCATCGCGTCAATCCTTTGATTCCAAGGGGTTGCAGAGTCCGGACGCACCTCCGGGGTTTCCCCGGGCCCGGGCGGGGTCTCTCCCCAGCGCCGAAAAGGCTTTGGAACTCGATGGGTTGTGTCTGTCCAGGCATTCGAACCCCAGATCTTGTGCTTTCTTCTTGACCGTCCGCATGCGCCGGAGTAAGTGTGAAGGCCACGGGGATATGAGATGGTCCTCGCGGTGGCCTGGGGGGTACAGGCGGCCACCACGGGGAACGCGGGCTCGAGACGGGACGGAGGACTCGGCTCCTGCTCGGGGGCCCCGGGAAGCTTCCCGGGGCCTCTCTCATCTCTTCGGGCCGGGCGGGCCGGCCCGGTCTCATGCATCGGTTCGAATTCGTCGCCTCTCGGCGCTTCGCCGGAAGGCGGCGTGGGAAAGCCTTGGGGGGTGAGCGTGTCGGACGGACTCGAAGGGATCGGCGGGCCCGGCTCGGAGGTGCGGGGAGGCGTCGAGGGCGCGGACGGCGCCCGGCCGGGGGTGGCGCCGACGGCGGCCACCGCGGATGCGTCCCGATCCACGGGGACGGGCGCCGGGCGACGGCGGTCCCTTCGACCGGTCGGTTCCTCGGGCGGGCGCTCCCGGAAGGCGCGCCCTTCGGGAATCCCGGTGCGGCGGCACTTCACCCGCGAGGACGAGGATCCCTTCGACACGGTTCGCTGGTCGGTCCGGACGGCGCGCATCGCGGGTGAGGACGGCGGAACGGTCTTCGAGCAGGATGACGTCGAGGTCCCCGAGAGCTGGTCGCAGCTCGCGACCAACGTCGTCGCCTCCAAGTACTTCCGCGGGCACCTCGGCACGCCGGAGCGGGAGCGGAGCGTCCGCCAGCTCGTGGGGCGCGTGGTCGACACCCTTTGCCGGTGGGGCGACCAATCCGGCTACTTCGCGGGGAGCACGGCCCGCTCCGCCTTCCGCGACGAGCTGACCTGGATCCTTCTCCACCAGCGGGCCTCGTTCAACAGCCCCGTCTGGTTCAATCTCGGGGTCAAGGACACGCCGCAGCAGGCCAGCGCCTGCTTCATCAACTCCGTCGAGGACACGATGGAGTCCATCATGGAGCTGGCCAAGACCGAGGCCATGCTCTTCAAGGGCGGCTCGGGCACCGGCTCCAATCTCTCCGCCATCCGCTCCTCCCGCGAGCCCCTCGCCGGCGGCGGCATCGCCTCGGGCCCGGTTTCGTTCATGAAGGGCTACGACTCCTTTGCCGGCGTCGTGAAGTCCGGGGGCAAGACGCGCCGCGCCGCCAAGATGGTGATCCTGAACGTGGATCACCCGGACATCCGGGAGTTCATCCGCTGCAAGGCGGAGGAGGAGAAGAAGGCATGGGCACTGATCGAGGCCGGCTACGACGGCGGCTTCAACGTGCCCGGCGGGGCCTACGACTCGATCTTCTACCAGAACGCGAACCACTCGGTCCGCGTCACCGATTCCTTCATGCGCGCGGCGCTCGACAGGCGTCCCTGGCAGACCCGCGCCGTGACCACGGGCGATCCGGTCGAGACCCTCGACGCCCATGAGCTCCTCCGCGAGATGGCGGAGGCTGCCCACGTCTGCGGCGACCCGGGAATCCAGTACGACACGACCATCAACCGCTGGAATCCCTGCAAGGCCTCGGGGCGGATCAACGCCAGCAATCCGTGCTCGGAATACATGTTCCTCGACGACACGGCCTGCAACCTGGCGAGCCTCAACCTGATGAGCTTCGTCGGCGAGGACGGGCGCTTCGACGTCGACGGGTTCCGCCACGCGGTGTCGGTGATGATCCTGGCCCAGGAGATCATCGTCGACCACGCCGACTATCCGACCCCGCGGATCGCGAGGAACTCCCACCTCTACCGCCCGCTCGGGCTCGGCTACGCGAACCTCGGCGCCCTGTTGATGGCGATGGGGGTCCCCTACGACAGCGACGAGGGGCGCAACATGGCGGCCTCGCTCACCGCGTTGATGTGCGGCGAGGCCTACCGCACCAGCGCCGAGATCGCCGGCGCCATGGGACCCTTCCGGCGCTATCGCATGAACCGGAAGCCCTTCCTCGAGGTGATCGGCATGCACCGCGCCGCGGCCGAGGCGATCCCGCCCGGCGGGGTGCCGGAGGATCTGCACCGCGCCGCTCGGGAGGCGTGGGCTGCCGCCCAGGAGCTCGGCCAGCGCCACGGATACCGCAACGCCCAGGTCACGGTGCTCGCGCCCACCGGAACCATCGCCTTCATGATGGACTGCGACACCACGGGCGTCGAGCCCGACATCGCGCTCGTGAAGTACAAGAAGCTCGTGGGTGGCGGGATGCTCAAGATCGTGAACCGGACGGTTCCGATGGCGCTGCGCAAGCTCGGCTACGCGGAGGCCGAGATCGAGGAGATCCTCGCCTACGTCGACGAGAAGGAGACCATCGAGGGGGCTCCGCACCTCCGCGACGCGCACCTGCCGGTCTTCGACTGCGCCTTCCGGCCTGCGGCGGGCAGCCGCTCGATCCCGTGGGACGGGCATGTGCGCATGATGGGCGCCGTGCAGCCCTTCCTCTCCGGCGCCATCTCGAAGACGGTGAACATGCCCGCCGAGAGCACGGTCGAGGACGTGATGGAGGCCTACGTGCTCGGCTGGCGTCTCGGTCTCAAGGCGCTCGCAGTCTACCGCGACGGCAGCAAGCGGACGCAGCCCCTCAATACGGGCGGAAAGGAAGAGGGCGGCAAGGTCCTCGAGATGCCGAAGCCGATCCGCCGCAAGCTCCCCGACGAGCGGCGGGCGATCACCCACAAGTTCTCGATCTCCGGCCACGAGGGATACCTCACGGTGGGCCTGTACGAGGACGGGAGCCCGGGGGAGATCTTCCTCAAGATGGCCAAGGAGGGGAGCACGGTCTCCGGGCTGATGGACACCATCGCCACCATGACCTCCATCGCCCTCCAGCACGGGGTGCCCCTGCGCACGCTGGTGGACAAGTTCTCCCACACCCGCTTCGAGCCCTCCGGATTCACCACCAACCGGGAGATCCCCTTTGCGAAGTCGGTGACGGACTACGTCTTCCGCTGGCTCGGCAATCGCTTCCTGGCCGAGGGCGCCGTGGCGGCCGAGGAACCCGCCCCCGCCGAGGTCGAGCTCGAGGCCCCGAAGGCCGTGGTGGCCGGCGGAGCGGCCGGTCCCGAGGAGCTGGAGCAGGAGGTGGCCCGGAGCCAGGGAGACGCCACCACCTGCTCCAACTGCGGCTCCCTGGTCCTCCGGAACGGCAGCTGCCATGTCTGCCCGAACTGCGGGGATACCACGGGATGTAGCTGAAGCCCGGCAACGTCTTGCGGCGTCTCGGTCGGGGGGGTGAGACGCCGCGGAGCGCGGAGCGCTCCCCGCTTCGGCGGGGGCGCTCCGCGTTCCAGCTTCTGGCTCCGGGCCGAGCGACCCCGGCCCGCCGCGGGCCCGGAGCGCCGGCCCCGCCTGCCGCCGTCTCCCCGGTGGGCGGCGATCCGGTGGCCCGCGTGCTGCTAGGCTTTCCGGGCGGGGGCGGCACCGTTTGAACGCGCTTCTCGACCTACGGATCCTGGGGTTCCTGCTGGCCGGGATCGGCGGGGTCCAGGGAGTGCCCCTGCTCTTCGCGCTGGCCACGGGCGAGTCGCTCCTGCCCTGGGTGCTGAGCGCGGCGGTGGCGCTCATCGTGGGGCTGTCGCTGGCGCTCGGCTCGCGGCCCGAGGTCCCCACCCTCCGAACCCGGGACAGCTTCGTGGTCGTGACCCTGGGTTGGGTCCTCGCTTCCCTCTTCGGATCGATTCCGTTCGTGCTGACGGGTGTCCTCGCACCGGTGGATGCCCTCTTCGAGGCCGTGGCGGGGTTCACCACCACGGGCTCCTCGGTCATGACCGACATCGAGGCCGCCCCGCGGGCGCTCCTTCTGTGGCGCTCGATCACCCAGTGGCTGGGCGGCATGGGCATCATCGTCTTCGTGATCGCCGTGCTTCCCCTCCTCGGCATCGGCGGCATGCAGCTCATCAAGGCGGAGCTGCCGGGCGTGACCGTAGAGAAGCTCCGCCCGAGGGTGGCCCAGACGGCCCGGGCACTGCTGCAGGTCTACATCGGGATCTCCGCCGCGGCCTGCCTCGCCTACTGGCTGGGCGGCATGGGATTCTTCGACGCCGTCTGCCATGCGCTCACCACGCTGTCCACCGGTGGCTTCTCCACGAAGAACACCTCGCTCGCCGCCTTCGGCTCTCCCGTGATCGAGTGGATCGCCATCGCCTTCATGCTGATCTCCGGCGTGAACTTCTCGCTCCACTACCGCCTCACCCAGGGGCAGGTCGGCCCGGTGCTTCGCGACACCGAGCTGCGCTACTTCGCGGTCCTGGTCGGGGTCTCGGTGGCGCTGGTGGCGCTGTTCACGGTGGGAGAGGATGCGGCCGGGGCGAGCCTGCGGGACGTCGCCTTCCAGGTCGCCTCGATCGTGACCACGACAGGCTACGCCACGGCGGACTACGAGCGCTGGCCCGCCATCGCCGGCCTCGTGCTCCTTCAGCTCATGATCCTGGGCGGAATGGCCGGCTCCACGGCGGGCGGCGTCAAGGGCCTGCGGGTGGTCCTCGGGCTCAAGATGCTGCAGGCCTCCCTGGCCCGGGCCATGCGCCCCCATCGGGTGGTTTCCCTCCGCTACGGGGACCAGCCCCTGAACGCGGGCCTGCTCGCGGACGTCTGGTCCTTCTTCACGGCCTACGCGGCCGTGGCCCTCGGTGCGAGCCTCGTGGTGGCTGCCGCCGGCTACGACCTCGACACGTCGATCTCAGCCGCGCTGACCGCCGTCGGAAACGTCGGGCCGGGCCTCGGCGCCGTGGGGCCCACCGACAACTTCGCCCACATGCCCGGCTACGCGAAGCTCACCCTCGCTGCGGCCATGATCGCCGGGCGGCTCGAGCTCTTCACGGTGGTGGTGCTCCTGCAGCGGAGCTTCTGGCGGCGCTGAACGGCTTCGGGAGGGGGCCGACGCCGCGCCAGGAGCCCTTCGGTAAGCTCGGCGCGTGCCCGCGGTTCCCTCGGCCGACCGCTTCCTCGAGCTCGTCGTCCCCGCAGCGGGCGAGGCAGCCGCGCTCGCCCGGCGGCTCGAGGGTCGGGTGGCCAACCGTCCCAAGCACGGGGAGGCCTCCCCGGCGAAGTCGGCCCTGACCGAGGCCGACATCGCCTGCCAGGAGGTCCTGCTGCGGGCGCTCGCGCCGGAGTGGGCCTTCGCCGGCCTCGAGGCGGAGGAGAGCACTGCGACGGTGGCGGCCTTTCCGGGCGGTGGACCCGGGCGGATCGTGATCGATCCCATTGACGGCACCCTGCGCGCCTACCTCGAGGGGCGCGGCCCCTACGCGATCCTGGCCGGCCTCGAGTTCGGGGGCCGGTTCGAAGCCGCCGTGGTGGCGCTTCCCCGGGAGGGGCTGCTGCTCGCGGCGCGGCGCGGATCGGGGGCGCGCGCGGCGCGGATCGATGCGCAGGGGCGTGTCGGTACGCCGGCTCCGTGCCGGGTGTCCGGCCGGGGGAGGCGGGTCCTCGTCTCCCACGAGATGCCGGCCGAGGTGCGTACCCGCCTCCGGGAGGCAGGCCTCGAGATCGGAGAGGCCTGCGGCGGCGCGCTTGCCGTGGCTCCCCTTCTCCCGGGCGTGCGCGCCGGGCTTCGGCGGGCGACCACCCCGGGCGGCGTCAGCATCCGCGGCCGAATTGGCCTGCTCGTGGCGCGCGAGGCGGGTGCCGTTGCGGCGGGCCCGGCCGGCGCCTTCCCGGAGCAGGTGGACGAGCCGGCCGCGTGGCTGGTCTCCGCCGCCTCCGCCACCGACGCCGAGCGCTTCCGCAAAATGCTGGCGGTGCCCTAGCGCGGGCCGGCGCCGAAGGCCGCCCCGACCCCCGCGCTCCCATGGCTCTCGCTCGGGGGTCCGGCGAGAGAGCCGGCACGCGACGGCCGAGCAGCCCGGCGACACCCCGCCGGCACCGGGAAGCGGGACCCGCCCGCCGGGCCTACATCCCGGTGTAGTCGGGGCCCTCGCCACCCTGGGGTGGGGTCCACGTGATGACCTGATAGGGATCCGCGATGTCGCAGGTCTTGCAGTGGACGCAGTTTTCGTGGTGGATGAAGAGCTTCTTCCTTCCCGGGTGGTCCGGGTCCGGGACCATCTCGTAGACGGCGGCCGGACAGAAGTTCTCGCAGGGGTTTCCGTACTCCTCGGCGCACACGTCCCGGCAGAGGTCGGTGTCGGCCACCACGAGGTGAGGCGGTTCGTCGGGCTCGTGGGCGGTGCCGCTGAAGCCCACGGCGTGTTCCTTGGTGAAGGTGAGCTTTCCGTCGTACTCGAAGGGCTCCGCTTCCCGCTCGCCGGGCGGAAGCTCCGAGAGCTTCTTCATGTGGGCGTGGCCGGGCTCGATCTTCATCTCGTCGATGAGGCCGCGGCCCCCGGTGAGCATGCGGATGGGCTCGTTCAGGGCGAAGAAGACGATGCCCCGCTCCGTCGAGGCTGCGAAATTCCGCGCCTGCCAGTGCTCGTCGTAGGCCCAGCTCTGGCGGTACCGCTCGGCGTAGCCACCCAGGGTCTTGGCCGAGAAGTCCTGCTGGAGCAGGGCGTCCACGAGGGTCTCCGCCGCGAGCATCCCGGACTTCATGGCCAGGTGGATCCCGGCGAGGTTCTGCGCGTTGCACATGCTGGCCGCATCCCCGATCAGCAGGAGCCCGTCGTGGTAGAGCTTCGGCTGGGAGTAGAGTCCGCCGGTGGGGATGGTCTTGGCGCCGTAGCGGATGAGTTCGGCCCCATCGAGCAGGTCGCGCATCCACGGATTGGTCTTGAACTTCTGCGCGGCCACATGGGGATCCGTGTGCGGATTCTCGTAATCGAGCACGGTCACGAAGCCGTAGGAGATCAGGTTGTCCTGCATGTCGTAGAGCCACATGCCGTGGAAGCCGCGCAGGATCTCGGGGAAGCACATGCCGTGGACCACGCGCCCCGGCCGGTGCTTCTCGGGCTTCACCCGCCAGATCTCCTTGATGCCGGTCTCGAAGACCTGCGGATTGCGGCCCTCGAGTCCGAATCGCTCGATGGCCTGCTTGGCCAGCGAGCCGCGGGAGCCCTCGCCGAGAAGGGTGACCTTGGCGTGGATGTCCATACCGGGCTGGTAGGTGGGCTTCGGCTTGCCCTCCTTGTCGATGCCCATGTCGCCGGTGCGAACGCCCACCACCCGGTCGCCCTGCACGAGGAGCTCGGCGCCGGCGAAGCCGGGGTAGATCTCGACGCCGAGGGCCTCCGCGCGCTCGGCCATCCACTTGCCCACCTTGTTGATGGACACGACGTGATAGCCCTTCTTGCGGAAGTTGGGCGGCACCACCGGCACGTTGATCTTGCCGCGGGGGTGGAAGAGCCAGAATCCCGCGTAGTCGCACACGTACTCCGTGGGGAAGCCCTGCTGCTCGAAGTCGGGGCAGAGCTCGCGGATGGCCTTCGGGTTCATCACCGCGCCGGAGAGCAGGTGGTCGCCGATGTTGGCACTCTTCTCGAGCACGAGGACGGTCGGGGGCTCGATCTGCGGGCCGCTGCCGTCGCGCGCCACCCGCTCGTTGTGTGCCTCGATACGGTTCATGAGGTGGATGCAGGCGGCGAGCGACGCCGGCCCCGCCCCGATGAGCAGGATGTCGACCTCCATGCTCTCGCGTTCGACCGCCTCGGCCATGGTGTCCTCCGTCGCGTTCGTCGCGGCTCCGGGCGCCGGTCGCCCGGTTGCCCGTGCTCGCGCGGCCGGCCCCGCAGGTGCCGCGGGTTGCGCACCGCGCGGAGGTCGCGGCCGCGGCCGGTGGCTGCGGCACGCCCTCCTCGCGCCCTGCACCGCGGGAGGGGCTCCAAGCGGGATCGACCCCCGGACGCGGAGCGCAGGCGCGCTCCCGGGTGCGGAGCCGCGATCATAGCGTTCGGCCGGGATCCGAGGGACCCCCGGGGTGACACCGGCGCCCCCCGGCCCGGCCGGGCGAGGGCGACGCCCGCCGGCGCTCGGCCTCCCGGCCGGCCCGCGCCTATAATCCGCGGGTGGCCGGACCCACCGCCCCCGACTTCCAGCTCGTCCGGATCGTGCGGGAGTTCCTCCTGGCGTCACGGCTGCTCCTGCGGGTGGCTCGCCGCTTCCGCTCGGGCGAGCTCACGTGGGCGGAGGTCCAGGAGCTCGTCGGAAACGACGAGGCCAGCAGCCTCTTCCGCCTGAAGGAGAGCACCCACGCGCTCTTCCGGCCGCGGCGGGGCGGTGCGCCCGCGATGTGTCGGGAGGCCCTCTTCGACCTCGCCGTGGGCTCGCTCTTCCACGAAGCGATGAAGTTCCGCGAGAATTTCTACCAGCGAGCGATCTACGGCCCGCGGGTACGGGCGCTTCGCCAGCGCGGAGGCATCGGCGCGGATGACCTCTTCCGCGAGTTCGAACGCATCCTCGCGGCGTCGCTCATGCGGGTGGAGGAGGCCCTCCAGGAGATGGAGACGATCTTCGTCCAGACCCGTGACGAGTGCCGTGCGCTGATGCGTGCCCACGGCGGAAGCGGGCTGCTCGCGCGCTTTCTCGTGGGCCACGCCGGCGAGGTGGCGGAGGTCTTCGAGGAGGAGATCGACCTGCTGCTCGGAGCCATCCACGGAAGTGCCGCCGCCGCCTACCTCCTCGCCGCCCGATCGAACCTCGACAGCGGCTTCTTCGGCGAAGCGCTTCCCTGCCTCGATGCCGCCGCGGAGCGGGGGGTGGCGGAGTCGGAGATCGGGCCGCTCCGCTTCTTCGCCGCGGGGATGCAGGCCTACCTCGAGGCGCGCTACGGGGATGCGCTCGAGGGGGTCGAGGCGTGGCTGGACCGGGTGGGCACGGAGGGGATCGAGTCGCACCGGGCGCTCGCCCGCTCGGCGCTTTCGCGGCTCGACCAGCTCGTTTGTGGTCCCGAGGCCCCGGACCTCCTGCGGCGCGCCCGGGTGCTCACCGAGCGCCTCGCCTCGCCGGATGCGACGGACGCGGTGGATCGGGCTCGCCCGGGGGAGACTTCCCGCCGGATTCGCTCGGGGCGCCCGGCGGGGTGAACGCGGCGAGGCGGGCTCAGGCGCTCCCGCCGCGCCCGCCACCACGGTCCCCGCGGTCGTCCGAGCCCCCGGGTTCCGGCTCTGCCTCCAGCTCCCGCGGAAGGGCGCCGTGGAGGACGAGCCGTCGCACCTCGGAGCGCCGCCAGGCCACGACCTCCGGGTCGAGAGGGTCTTCGACTCCGAGCACGGCGGCGCCGAAGGGCCCCGATGCGTAGTGGAAGAGGAGCATCCCGAAGATGCTCAGGAAGGCGTTCCGCGACGAGAGGCGGGCGAAGGCCCCCCCCTCGGCGCCGCGCCGGTAGAAGACCAGGATCGATTCGACGATGTCCCGGATGCGCTTTCCGAGCAGTTCCGAGCGTGCGGGGACCGGATCGAGGAAGATCCGGATCAGCAGGGGAGCGAGCTGGGGGCGGCGGGCGAAGAGGTCGCCGAGGTCGTCGAGGAGTCCCGCGAGCCGCTCCCGCTCCGGCGCCTCGGCCACCAGGGCGCGGCCGACGGCCGCCTCGAAACGCTCCACGATGCCCTCGATGACCGCGGTGTAGAGCGCCGCCTTGCTCTCGAAGTAGTGGTAGAGGGCCGTCTTCTGGACGCCCACCTCCTCCGCGATGCACTGCAGGTGGGTGCCGGCGTAGCCGCGGGTGGCGAAGAGACGCTCGGAGACCTCGAGGATCCGGGACCGGGTGTCGGCCCCCCGCCGTTCAGGAGCCATCGTCTCCTCCTCGCCTAGGCCGGCACCCGCTGTTGCCGTCCCCGGAGATGGAGCCAGCCGGCCCCGCCGAGGAACACCAGCGCAAGCCCGATCCACTGCGGCTCGGTCAGTCCGAGCGCCACCTTCGGGTTCACCCGGAAGAACTCGATCCAGAACCGGCCGAGGCCGTTCAGGACGAGGTATTCCCCGAACAGAAAGGGACTGCGGTGTCGCCGGTGCCACAGGAGGCCGGCGGCGGGAAGGAGCCAGAGGACCTCGTAGAGCTGGGTGGGGTGCACGCGCTCGGTGGTGGGCGGCGCGCCCCGGGGAAAGGCGACGCCCCAGGGCAGATCCGTGGGGCGACCGTAGTCGTCGCCCACGAGGAAACAGCCGATCCTTCCAATGGCCTGCCCAACGGCCCCCGCCACCGCCGTGCAGTTGGCCAGGGGGATCACCGGAATGCCGTGCCTCCGGCAGCCGAGCGCTCCGGCGAGGGTCCCGCCGATCAGGCCGCCGTACCAGGTGATGCCGTCCCGGGCCAGGAGCAGATCGAGGAAGGGGACCCCGGTGCGCAGGTGCACGTCGATGGCGTAGTAGAGCTTGGATCCCGCGATCCCGCCCAGCATCACGTAGAGCAGCAGCGAGGAGGCGAGCTCCGCTGGAAGGCCCTCCTCCCGCATCCGGATGGCCGTGATCCAGGTCCCCACCAAGAAGGCGAGGGCCATCATCAGGCCGAAGGAGCTGATCGGATAGCCGAAGATCTCGAAGACGATGGGGTACACACGGCCTCCGCCCGTGGACCGAGCCTAGGGATCCCCCGGGGTGGAGGCAATCCGGTGCGGGCTCAGGCCGTGTCCTCGGGCAGGAAGACGCGGAAGTGCGCGCCGCCTCCCGGTCGCTCGTCGACACCGGCGCGGCCCCCGTGGGCTTCGACGATGCGCCGGACGATGGCGAGGCCGATTCCGGTGCCCGACGTCCCCCCGCCGGGGGACGGGTGGCCCCGCTCGAAGAGTCGGAAGATCCGTTCGCGATCCGCCGGGGGCACGCCGTGGCCGTTGTCCGACACCACGAGCTCGACGCCCCCGGAACGGCGGCTCCACTCGACCTCGATGCGGGGGTTGGGCGGCGCACCCATGTGGTCGAGGGCATTGCCGATCAGGTTGCAGAGAATCTGGCGGAGCGCCGTCGGCTCGCAGGGGGCCCGCAAGGAGTGGTTCGGCATGTGGAGCTCCACGCCGCGCTCGGCGAAGCGCGGGCCGAGCGACGCGGCGACCTCCTGCGCCACCTCACGGAGGTCGGCGCCAGCTCGAGCCCCGGGCACGCCGTGGCAGCGGGCCAGTGCGAGGAGGTCCACGAGGAGGCCTTCCATGCGCCGTCCCCCCTCCTCGATCCTGCGGAGGTAGTGCCGCCCGCGGTCGCCGAGGGCGTCTGCGCAGTCGCGTTCGAGCAGGCGGGCGAAGCCCAGGATCGACACGAGGGGCGACCGCAGCTCGTGGGCAACCGTCCCGAGGGTCGACTCGAGCTCGGGTTCGTCCGTGTCCTGGACCGAGACCTGGACCGGGACCGTCCGGGGGGCGGCCCGGACGGGGGACTCCGTGGTCACGGGCTCCGGATTGTGGGGATCGGCCGCTGCGCCCATCGGCTCCTGTTCCGGCGCCTGCACCCGGGCCGGCGCGCCCTCCCCCCGGTGCGTCGGGATCCGTTCGGTGGGTCCCCGGCGCCGGGGCATCGTACCACCGGTCCGTTCGCAGGGTCAAAGCAGATTGGGGTGGCTTCCCGTCGATCGGGGCATCCCTGCCCCGATCATCGGCCAGGCATGACGAGCCCAATCCGGATGGATGGGATGGATGGGATGGCAACCAGGTGGTGCTCGGACGGTGGTCTCACGGCGGTTGGGCGCCGGGTCGGGTGCGGGGTTGAGACCGGTTGCGCGGGGTGGGCCCGCGGTCGGGGAGGTCGCTCGGGAAGCCTCCCGTCATGCCACCGCGACCGAAGCGCGCTCGCAATCCGGAGCTTCGGGTCGCGTGGAGGGCGTTCCGGACCGCGAGCCGTGACGGGCGGCAGTCCCCAAGGGGAGCCCCCTCGTGGCGGTGGGCGGGGTCCTCCCGTACGCTCACCGGGCCGTGGGGCGGAGCGGGGTTGCCATCCGGTCCGGGGCACGCAGGCTCCCCCTGGAGCTGCCGATGCCGAGACGGGTCCTCCCACTCCCAACGGCCGGTGTGAGGCGGCCGGAGGCGAGGG
>JALSIO010000510.1 GCA_026989995.1 Myxococcales bacterium | reverse complement strand
GTTCGATGCCCGGGCGGACGAGCCGGCCGCCGACACCGCAGCCTCGACCTCCTGAACGATACCTGCTGGCGGGGGCAAGCGGAGGGCGGCCGGAGACCGGCTTGGGGATCCTTGAGCCGCGCAGCGCACGCTCCTGGAACGCTCGCTGTCCGCTTCGGATCCGCCGGCGGCGTCCTGTCGTCCCGGTCCCCACGGCCGGCCGCAGCGGGCTGCGGGCGCATGGGCGTTTTCGCATCCCAGCACCTGCCGGAGCTCGCAGCGACGGCGCGGCAAGGCTGCGGACTCCACCCGCAGGAGGATGTGCAAAGGGCGCGCACGGAACGGTCCGGTTGCTGCGCCCGGCCCGCCATGAAGGGTTCGAACCGTCGGGCTGAGCGCGAAGGTTTCGCGTCCGCTCTCCGAGGCCGGACTCTCGCCCGCTCGCGACTCCCCCGATCGCGCGGCGGCGCACCCGGCACCGTACTCGGACGGGCGTGCTGGGCTTCCGCCCCCTTCTCGGCGCGCGGGCGGCATCGACGATACCCCACCTCGACGGGCGGCCGGGAAGGAGTCCTTTTCCGCGGGCAAGTGGCATCGACGGCAGCCGCCGCACCGTGAGCGCCGTCACGATGCCTTCCTCCGCGCGCGGGTGCCGCGCGCATCAAGGTCTACGAGGTGGCGAGCCCCTCCTACGCACGCACGCGGCAGTAAGGACGGATCATGCTGGCCTGGTACCCTCCTCCGCCCGCACCCGGCAGTAACGCGGCGGACGGGGGATTGTACCCCTCTTTCCAACCCCCTCCGCGCACGGCAGCGACCAAAGCCGAACGCGAAGCACGCCGGGCGGCAGACCCTCCTCGGCGCAGGAGCGGCACCAAGGACCGAGTTTTCTCATGTCCGTGCCGTTCGCTTGTCAGCCCGGGTGGCAGCGATTTCTCCTCGGGGATCTCGATGGCAGCGAGGATCCTCTTCTCCGCGCGTCGGCGGCAGTGACTCCGGCCTCCTCGAGGTCGCCTCTCGCCGTGCGCTCTTCTCCGCGCGTGGGCGGCAGTGACACCGCGCCTTGCCGGAAAACGTCCTCGGCTCGCAGCTCCCCCGCGCGATTGGCAGTGGCTATGCACCACCTCGGCGGCCATCCGGGACGAACCCCTCCCCGCGCGCGGGCGGTGTGGACTCAGTTTCCGCTGCCGGTTCCATGCCGTTGTCGCTGCTCCGGGCGTGGGTGGCCATGACTTCCGCCGTTCAGCCGGGCCGTGCGCGGGGAACCTTTCCTCGGGGGCGAGTAGCAGTGAGCGAAGACGTCGCGATCTCCTCCTCTCACGCCCGGGTCTCCCCTCCGCGCGGGAGGCAGTGACGGCCGAGGCGATCTCCGGACCACCCGGCACCTGTCTCTTCTCCGCCGTAGGTGGCAGCGACCCCGCCACCGCCGCGTCCTCTTGCGCGCGCGGGTGGCATCGACGCGCCGACCGGCTGATACGCGCGTCTTCAAAGAAGCCTCGCTCCCCGGGCGGACGACGGCGGCGACCAGCGCGCCCCGGGCAGCACCACCATCTCCCGCTGCCGCGCGGGGGCGCTGTGGACCGTGATCCATGGCCGCGCGCCCGTGAGAGCCCCCTCTCCGCAGGAGGAGCGCCGACGGTTCGCGCCGGCGATCGTCAAGCTCTTCACGCTCCCCTCTCCGCGCGAGGAGCGCTGACGGTTGCTCATACACGCACAACGAGGAACGTTGACCTCCTCTGCGCATCGTGAAGGGGCGTCGACCCCCGCTGCGCCCGGCTGCTCTCGGTCCGCATGCTTTCCTTCGCGCCCGGGTGGCATGGACTCCGAGCCGGCGCGGGGACGGGCGCTGGCCGCGAAGGACGATGCGATCCCTCCGGCCTGTGTGCGGGGCTGCGCGATGCGATCGAGGGTAGGGGGCGGCTTGCGCGGCCGAAGGCCGATGCGATCCCGCCCGCCTTGTGTGCAGGAGCCGCGGGAGCGGGAACGGTTCCCGCCGCACGAAACGGCAATTGATGGAAAGGCCAGACGGAGACGCATTCGCCCGCCGGCGCGCCGGCGGCGGGACGCCCCGCCGGGCTGGATCGCGCGGCCGGCGCCGCCGGTCCGATCCGCCGCACGCCCGCGTTCGCTCGTCAACGGCCCTGCCCTTTGCTCAGGCGGAATCGAAACGGCCGGCCCTCTCGCAGGGACTCGAATGCTGCGGCGGGCGCATCCGGCATGCGCCCCAAGCCTCTGTGTGCGGATGCGGCTGGCCTACGGGCCGCCCCCGCCGGAAAGCCGGTTGCGACGGGACAGCGCGGCCCGCGGCAGCGGATCGCGTTCACACGTCCGGCCCCTTCGCCTCCGCGGCTCCGGGCCAGCGCCGCCAGTCGCGCCCGGCTGCGA
>JALSIO010000509.1 GCA_026989995.1 Myxococcales bacterium | reverse complement strand
GGTACGGGGCGCTCGCCGGCACCGATGCCCATGGCGTCGGCTGCGGGTTCCACGTCGCGCCCGGGGGCCGTCCCGGAGGCGTCTTCGCCGGGCGCAGGGGGCTTCCCGGGCAGGTCGCCGAAGCCGCCGTGTGCGCGGGCCGGCGCGGGCTCGGATTCGGGTTCCGCGCCCGCCGCCGCGGGCGGGTCCGTCGAAGCCGTGGCCCCGGTCGTCTCGCGGTGGATGCGCAGCGCCTCGGGGATGGGCATCTCGACCGTCCGGGCGATCCCCGGCTCGTCCTCGAAGCTCGGCGCGGCCGCCGGCGGCGGACTGGCGAGGAGCTGCTTCACGCGGTCGACGAGCGCCTGCGCCTCGAAGGGCTTGGTCACGTGCCCGGCGGCTCCGGCGGCGCGAGCACGCTCCTCGTCGAAGGCCTCGAAGGTGCCGGCGAGCAGCAGCACCGGGATGTGACGGAGTGCCGGGTCCGACTTGATGGCCTCGCAGAGGCGGTAGCCGTCGAGGCCGGGCATCACCACGTCCGCGAGCACCACGTCGGGCCGGCAGCTCCGGGTCCGCTCGAGGGCATCGTCCCCGTTGTCCACGGTGATGAGCTCGACGTCCTCGTTGGCGAAGCTGATGCCGACCACCTTCTGGATGGTCACGCTGTCGTCGGCGAGCAGAACGGTTCTCGGCATGGTCCCCCCGCCGGGCCCCGGGGCGGCGCGGGGGGGCGCCGGCGGAAGCCCGATCGGATGGTTTATCGACGGCGTTGCCGCCGCGATTGAATGCTTTTTTGCAGATCCGGGAGCCCCCGGCACCTCCCGAGCGTCAAGTCGCCCGGTGGGGGCTCCGATACGCCGGGGGTCCCGGGGGGTCCCCGCCCTTCGTGGCCGGAGGAGAGGCCCGGATGATCCTGCTCGATGCCGCCCAGTCGGACGTGGGCCGCAAGCGGCGGGTGAACGAGGATCGCTACGCGCTCGCCCCCGACCTCGGCTTCTACCTGGTGGCCGACGGGATGGGCGGGCACACGGCGGGCCAGGTGGCCAGCGAGCTCGCGGCCACCGCGGCCCTCCGGTCGGTCCGGGCCCTCGATGGGGCCGGAGCCAGCCTCGCGGAGAAGCTCCGCTACGCCATCGCCTCGGCGAACCGAGAGGTTTTCACCACGGCCCAGCGCCGTCCGGAGCTCGCCGGGATGGGCACCACGGTGGTGGGCCTGCTCGCGGAGGCGGGCCGCGCGGCGCTCGCGCACGTGGGCGACAGCCGCGCCTATCTGCTGCGGGGCGGACGCATCCGGCAGCTCACCCACGACCACTCCCTGGTGGGGGAACTGCTCCGGCGCAAGGAGATCACGGAGGAGGACGCGCGGGAGCACCCGCACCGGCACGTGCTGACCCGGGCGCTCGGTGTGCGGCGCTCGGTGGAGCCCGATCTGATGGAGCTCGGGCTCGAGCCCGACGACCTCTTCGTGCTGTGCAGCGACGGACTCACCACGCACGTGGGCGATGCGGAGATGGCGGCCCTGCTCGAGCGGGAGCCGGACCTCCACGCCGCATGCGGTCGTCTGGTGGACCTCGCCAACGAGCGCGGCGGCGACGACAACGTCACCGTCGTGCTGATCCACTGCCAGAAGGCCTGAGGCCTCCCCGGGCGCTCCGAGTGGGGCGCCCGGGATCAGCGCTCGAGGATCCCCTTGAGCTTGGAGCGGAGACGCAGGACGGCCTTGGTGTGGATCTGGCATACGCGCGACTCGGTGATCCCGAGGATCCCGCCGATCTCCTTCATGTTGAGATCCTCGAAGTAGTAGAGGGAGACGACGAGGCGCTCCTTTTCCGGGAGGGTGCCGATGGTCTCGCTCACGATGCGGCGGGTCTCCTGGAGCTTCAGGGAGTGGAAGGGGTTTTCGGCGTTCACGTCCTCGACGATGTCGCCGTAGCCTCCGCTTCGCTCGCCGTCGGCCCCGCCTCCGATCTCCTCGAGGTTCACGAGCGAGGTGCCGCGGACCTGGTTGAGAAGCTCGTGGAACTTCTCGATCTGGATCCCGAGCGAGTCCGCCACCTCCTCCTCGCTGGCGGCGCGGCCGAGGCGCTGCTCGAGTTCCCCGTAGGCCTTCTCGAGCTTTCGGCCCTTCTGGCGCACGCTGCGCGGCACCCAGTCGAGGGAGCGGAGCTGGTCGAGGATCGCCCCCTTGATGCGGAACTCGGCGTAGGTCTTGAACTTGCAGTTCTTCTCGGGGTCGTATTTGTCGATGGCGTCCATCAGGCCGATGACGCCCGTGTTGTGCAGATCCTCGAGATCGATGTGGGAGGGCAGGCGGACCGCGATCCGGTTCACGATGTATCGGATCAGCGGTGTGTGCTCGAGCACGATCTGCTCCTTGAGGTCCGCGGGAATCGCGTCGCTGGTTTCCTTGATCTCGCGGAGCATGGCTTCCATCCGGTCCTCCCGTTCCATCGGTCATCGCGCCCCGGGGCCGGGGATCGGGTCCTTGCCCCCCGGCTGCCTTTGCCCTGCCGGACGAAGCACGGGGCATGCCAAGCGGGGCCTCCGCTGCCGCGGGAGGGTGGGGCGGGGGACGCGCGGGTCGGGAGTCGGGGCGGCCCGGCCGCGCAACTCTTCGTGGCTGTGGGCCTATCGAGCCGCGAGGTCCCTGCCCGGCGACGCCCTCCGTGGCCTTCCGGGCGTGCCGCCCCGGGTGGCACCCGGGGCCGGTGACGGTCGTCGGGCGTCGGGATTTCGACGCCCGCGGGCTCGACGGGTTGCAATCCCGTCACCCGGCGGGCGGGGCGGGTGGCGTCGGCGCCGCCCTCGGGCTCGGGGTGCTGCGAAGGGCCTTCACGCGCCCTGCGCAGCACCCGAGCAGCTCATCGGCAGCTCGGGGCCGGGGATGAAGCCCGCGGGGAAGGCCCGCCGGATGCGGCGTCCGGCCGGTCCGGGTCGCCGGCCGGGGTGATCCCCCGCTTCTTGATCTTCTCGAGGAGGGTGGTCCGGTTCATCCGCAGCAGGGCGGCCGCCTGCTGCTTGTTCCAGCCGGTCCTCTCGAGCGCCTGTCGGATCAGCTCGCTCTCGAACTCTCCCACCAGATCGGAGAGGGAGGCGCCGCCGGGCGGCAGCTCGGGACCCACGGCCCGGTGCCGGCGGCTCGCCGCGACGTGGCGCGGCAGGTCCTCGACGTCGATCACGCCGCCTTCCGGCCGCAGGACGGCGAGGCGCTCGCACAGGTTCTCGAGCTCGCGCACGTTTCCGGGCCAGTCGTAGTTGCAGAGCAGCTCGAGCGCCTCGGGAGAGATACCCTCGATCCGGCGGTTTCGCTCGTGGCGTTCCGGGTCCAGGAAGTGCTCGAGGAGCAGCGGGATGTCCGACCGGCGCTCGCGCAGGGGCGGGACCTCGATCGGGATCACGTTGAGCCGGTAGAAGAGGTCCTCGCGAAAGCGCTTCTCCCGGATGGCCCGTTCCAGGTCCTGGTTGGTGGCGGCGATGACCCGCACATTGACGGCCACCGTCTTGGAGGAGCCCACGGGCTCGAAGGTTCCGTCCTGCAGGACCCGGAGCAGCTTGACCTGCAGGGTCGGGCTCATGTCGCCGATCTCGTCCAGGAAGAGGGTGCCGGTGTCGGCCGCTGCGAAACGGCCCTCGCGGTCGGCCACCGCATTCGTGAAGGCACCCCGCACGTGGCCGAAGAGCTCGGATTCGAGGAGCTCCTCGGGAATCGCGCCGCAGTTCACGGTGACGAGCGTGCGGTCGGCCCGCCGGCTGTTGTAGTGGAGCGCCCGGGCGATGAGCTCCTTGCCCGTGCCGCTCTCGCCGGTGATGAGCACCGTGCTGTCGGTTGCCGCGACCTTCTTCACCGTCTCGAGCACCCGGAGAAGCGCCGGGCTCGATCCGATGATCTGGTCGAAGTCGTAGCGGCCGCGAAGCTCGCTGCGCAGCTCGCGGTTCTCCGCCCGGAGCTGCCGGTGCTCGATGGCCTGGGCCACGAGCTTGCGCACCACCTCGAGATGGTCCTGGTCGAAGGGCTTCTCGAGGTACCACCAGGCGCCGGCCCGGAGCGCTTCGAGGGAACTCTCGGGCCCGCCATAGCCGGTGATCACGATGCACGGAAGCTCCGGGTCGAACTCGTGGATCTGCCGGACGAGCTCGGTGCCCGAGAGGCCGGGCATCCGCACGTCCGTGAGGACGAGATCCACGGGCTCACCCTGCACCACGGCGAGTGCTTCGGCCGCGTTGCGGGCCGTGGAGGCGCGATAGCCGGTGCGGCGCAGGATGCGCTCGAGCGCGCGCCGGTAGAGCTCCTCGTCGTCGACGACGAGCACGTGGGGTCGCGGCAGATCTCCCTCCCGGCCGGATGGACCCGGAGACGACCCGGTTCCCGAGTCGGAGCCGGTCGCCTCACAACCTGTTCGGGGGGGCCCTCGTACCTTACGCAATCGGGAGGGGCGCCGGCAACCGGCCCGCCTCAAGCGTCCCGGTTCCGGGACCGATGAAAGGGCATGGCCCGCCAGAGCGGGAAAACCGGGCACGCGGTCCGCGGCCGCCCTGCCGGTGAGCTGCCGGCGGCGGATGCGCTCGTGCTCCTCGTCGATGATGAGCCTTCCCTCCTCCGCGCGCTCGGCCGCATCCTCACCCGGGCCGGTCACCGCGTCGCTTCGAGCCCCGACGCGGCCGGCGTGGAGGCCCACCTCCCCGATCCGCAGCTCGCGGTCGTACTCCTCGACCTGCGGCTCGGGCCGGACGACGGGCATCGTCTGCTCGAGCGGATCCGGTGTCTGCGTCCCGACGTCGAGGTGGTGGTGCTCACCGGCTGCGCGAGTGTGGACGGCGCGGTCCGCTGCATGCGTGCGGGGGCCTTCGACTACCTGACCAAACCCCTCGACGAGGGACGGGTGCGGGAGGTGGTGGCGCGGGCGCTCGAGCGGGCAGGCTCCTCCCGGCGGCTCCGGCTCGTCCGCGAGCCGGAGCACCCGGGCGAGCCGGCCTTGGTCGGCGAGTCGCCCGCCATGCGCCGCCTGCTGCGCTCGATCGAGGCGCTGCGGCACAGCGAGAGCCACGTACTGATCCAGGGGGAGACGGGAAGCGGGAAGGAGCTCGCGGCCCGGGCCGTGCACCGGGCGAGCCCCGTGGCCGACGGCCCCTTCGTGCCCGTGGACTGCGGGGCACTGCCCGAGTCCATCATCGAAAGCGAGCTCTTCGGGCACGAGCGCGGGGCGTTCACGGGTGCCCGGGGTGCGCCGGGCCTGTTCCGGATCGCGGAGGGCGGAACGCTCTTTCTCGACGAAGTGGGGGAGATTCCCCTCGCGATTCAGGCCAAGCTTCTGCGGGCGCTGCAGTACAAGGAGGTCCGACCGGTCGGGTCGGCGCGGGCGGTGCCGGTGCGCATCCGGGTGATCGCCGCGACCCACCGGGACCTTCGCCAGATGGTGGCGGCGGGGCGTTTCCGGGAGGATCTCTTCTACCGCCTGCACGTCGTCCGGCTCGAGGTTCCTCCGCTCCGGGAGCGGCGCGAGGACATCCCGCGCCTCGTGGCGCACTTCCTGGCGCGCCGCACGCCCGCCGGCCGCCACCCTCCCGAGCTCGCGCCCGGCGTGCTCCCGGTCCTGCTCCGGTACCCGTGGCCCGGCAACGTGCGCGAGCTCGAGCACGCGGTGGAGGCGGCGCTGGCGCGGTCGCCGCAGGGGCCGATCACCCTGGAGGACCTCGGTCTCGAGCCGGTGCGCCCGGCCCCGGCCCCGGCCCCGAGTCCCGAGCAGGTTCCCCTCTCCCTCGAGGCGTACGAGCGCCTGGCGCTCGAGCGCGCGCTCGCCGAGGCGGGCGGCGATGTCCGCACGGCGGCGAGGCTGCTCGGTGTCGGCCGCAGCACCCTCTACCGCAAGCTCGGGCGCCACGGTCTGCTCCCCGCCGGCCGAGGTCGCGGATCCGGTGCTGGTGACCCGGTTCGCATCGGGTAAGCTCGCGCCATCCCCCCAGCCGATTGGTTTGTTCGTGCCGCGATCCGGTCCGCGCGTGCATCCGGAACGCGGCATCGGCCGGCACTGCGGTCCGGGTGCGTCCGGGTCGCCGGGGAGGGCGTCGTGGAGGGCGGGGGCGCGCTCCGGATCCTGATCCTGGCCCCGCAGGACGAAGGCAGCGCCGGCCCGCGCGACCGCCCGGGCCTTCTGGCTCGCGCCCTCGCCCGTCTCGGTCCCGGGGTGGAGCTGCGTGTCGCACGCGGCCCGGAGCCGGGCCTCGAGCTCGGCGATCTCGACCTCGTGGTCGTGGACGTCGAAGGTCCCGAAGGCCTCGCGTGTCTCGGCGCGCTGGCCCCGGACGGCCCCCCGCGGATCGCAGTGCTCGCCGCGGCGGGCGACGAGGCCGCGGAGCGGGCCTGGCGCGCCGGCGCCACCGACTGCGTGGTGTTCCGGGACGGCGCCGACGAGGCCCTGCTCGCCTCGGCCGCGGAGCACGTGTGGGCGTTTCGCGAGGCCCGGGCCCGCGCCCGCGCCGCCCGGCGCATCGAATCGCTCGAGGACCAGAACGACGCGATCGTGGAGGCGATCCCCGCGGGCCTCGCAGTTCTCGACGAAGGGCTCCGCGTGGTCCGCGCCAATCCCACCCTCCCGCGGCTTCTCGAGATGGGGGCCGGGCACCTCGTCGGGCGACCCATCTCCGAGCTGGTTCCCGCCGAGCTCTTCGAGGGCGCCGGTGTCCGGGGCATGGTCGAAGCGGCGTTGCGCGGGCGCGAGGTCTCGCCCCGGCTCGCGCGCTGCCGCCTTCCGGGCGGCGGCCGGCGGGCCTTCGAGGTGCGCGCGCGGCATCTGGCCGCCGGCGGCCACGTGCTCCTGCTCCTGCTCGACGTCACCGAGCGGGAGCGGCTCAGCCGACGGCTGGAGGCCGTCGAGCGCTACCACGAGAGCGTCCTCGGGAGCCTCGACAGCGCAGTCGTGGGTCTCGACGGCGCCGGACGGGTGACTTCGGCCAACCCCGCTGCCGAGGCCCTCCTCGGCCGTTCCGCCGGGTCCTTGCGCGGGAGACCGCTCTGGTCCTGGCTCGCCTCGCGCGAAGCGCGCGAGGCCGTCGAGCGCGCGCTCGCCGAGGGCGGGCGGACCCGCGACCTCGAGACGGAGCTCCGACCTCCCGGGGCCGGGCCGCAGCCCGTGGCGCTCTCCTGTGCTCCGCGGGTGGACGCCGGCGGCGCTCGGGACGGCGCGGTGGTCCTCCTGCGCGACCTCCGCGGCATTCGGGAGCTGCAGGCCCAGGTGATGCAGGCGGAGAAGCTCGCCTCCGTGGGGCAGCTCGCGGCGGGCGTGGCGCACGAGATCAACAACCCGATGGGTTTCATCCACGCCAACCTCGTCCAGCTCGCCGAGTACGCGGACGATCTCGACCGGATCGTCGAGGCACTCCGGCCGCTGCTGCGGGCCGCGCGTCGCGGAACCCCGGACGCCGAGCTCCGCGCGGCCGCGGAGACCCTCCTCGCTGCCTGGGAGGCCGCGGACGGCGATTTCCTCGCGGCCGATCTCGGCAAGGCCGTCCGGGAGTCCCTCGAGGGATCGGATCGGATCCGACACATCGTGCGCGACCTGCGCGACTTCGCCCGCCGCGACCCGGAAGAACCCGTGCCCACCGACGTGCACGAGGCGCTCGACTCCACCGTCCGGATCGTGTCCTCCATCGCGAAGCACACGGTCCGCTTCGAGCGCGACTACGGCGAGCTTCCGCTGATCCCGCTGCACCCGGTGGGCATCCGGCAGGTCTTCATGAACCTGCTCGTGAACGCCGTGCAGGCCATCGAGGCCCGGCGGGAGGCCGGAGAGTCCGGAACCGGATGCGTGCGCCTGCAGACCCGGCACGCCGGAGATCGCGCCCGGATCCGCATCGAGGACGATGGCGTGGGGATCCCGCCGAAGCTCCTGGACCGCATCTTCGATCCCTTCTTCACCACCAAGGAGGTCGGATCCGGCATGGGCCTGGGCCTGTCGACCTCCTTCGCCATCGTCCGCCGGCACGGAGGCTCGCTCCGCGCCGAGAGCCCCGACCACGGGGGCGCCGTGTTCCACGTGGAGCTTCCCCTGAACGGCGCGGCCGCAGGGTCCGGGCCGCCCCGGTGACCGCGGGCGGGGACCCGCCGGTGCTGCTCGTGGTCGACGACGAGCCGCACATCCTTGCGGCGATCTCGCGCACGCTTCGTCGCGAGCCGCTCGTCGTGGTCACCGCGGGATCGGCCGCGGAGGCGCTCGGAATCCTGGCCGGTCGGAGGATCGACGCGGTCCTGAGCGATCACAAGATGCCCGGGATGGACGGCACCGAGCTGCTTCGCCGGGTGGGCGCGCTCGCACCGGGGACGGCGCGGCTGCTCATCACCGGCTGGACGGCGGATCTCGAGCCCGGCCGTCGGGACGAGCTCGGGCTCGTGGCGGTGATCCCGAAGCCGTGGGACGACGCCGAGCTGCGCCGGGCGGTCCGGAGCGCGCTCGGGATCCACGGGCCGGCGGGTGCGTGCGTCCGGGACGGGCTGTGAAGGCGGATTCCCTTCCTGGGAAGCCCGCCGGTCACGGCCCGCCGTCCCGGGCCGGTGGCGTGGCCCCGCCGGGCGCGCAGCTCCGCGAGCCACCGGGGGAAGGCGCCCTCGGCACCGGGCCCGGCTCCTGCGCACGGATCTTGCAGTCCTCCACGGCCCGGGGCGGCCTGCCCGAGTGGGTTCCGGGGCCCGGCGGGTCGCCTGCTGGTCCCTCCGGGAGTCGAGGTCCACCCCCCTTGCATGCCGAGCGCCCCAGGGGCCCGAAGGGGCCGTCCCCGACACAGCCTCTGCCGGCGGCCTCCCCGGAGCACGGCGGTCGGGCAGTCGGAACCCCGCCCGTGCCGTCACGGCGTCGGTTTCCGAGGGCGCCCTTCGAGACGTGGGTGGAGCTGTGCGTCGGGACGGAGCGGCAGCGGGTTCGCGCCGTGGACCTCTCGCCCGGTGGGATCGGGGTGGTCCTCGCGGCGGAGAGGGAGCTTCCTTCCGCGGCCAGCGCGGAGCTGCCGCTGCCCGGCCTCCGGCTTCCGCTGGCGCTCGACGCCGAGCTCGCCTGGCTCGACCGCGCCCGGCGGCGCGCCGGATTCCGCTTTCGCGGGGGCAACGAGGCGCTCCGCGAGCTGCTCGCGCGGTTCATCGAAGGGGAACTCGCCGGTTAGACGGTGCCGGGACCACCGGCTTTCGACCGCCGCGGGGGTCGCCGGCCGACCCGTGCCCGTGAACCGGGGTTGGATCGCGGCCCCTGCGGCCCCCTGCCGGCACGGTGGCCGAGCGGGCGCCGGGCGCCCACCCGGGCGCGGGCGACCTCCTGCTAAGGTCGGCGACGTGCGGGTCGTCGACCTCGAGCGGGACATGAGCGACGTGATCCCCACCGGGACCACGCGCGACAGCGAATACCTCTTCGAGAGGATGACCCGGCGCACCCTGGAGCTCGCCCGGGGCGCCGGGTCCCGGATCCTCGACGTCGCCAGCGGCTTCGGGCAGGACCTCGTCCCCCTCGCCGCGGGCGGGACCTTTGCCGTGGGGGCCGAGCCGTCCCGGCGGATGATGGCCTTTGCGCGGATGCGGCGCGACGAGGCGGGCGCACCTCCGCTCCACCTGGTCCGGAGCTGGTCGGACGCGCTCCCCTTCCGCTCCCACTCCTTCGACGCGGTGCTCTGCAAGGGAGCCCTCGACCACTTCGACCGCCCGGACCGCGCCATCGCCGAGATGGCGCGCGTGACCGCACCGGGCGGCCGCGTGGTGCTGGCCATCGCGAACTTCGAGTCGCTCGCCTGCCGGCTGGCCCGCTGGACGGACGACCTCGCCGAGGGCTGGCTCGGCCGTCCGGTGGGTCGCGGTCGCCGGCACTACGACGTGCCGGCCGACCACTTCACGCGCTACGACCTCGAGCTCATGCGGGAGCAGGCCGGCGCCCACCTCGAGCTCGAAGTGGTCGAGGGAATCTCGCTCGGATGGGGACTTCCCGTCTGGAGTCGCGCGGTGGAGCGCCTGCCCGAGTCGGTGGCCGGGCGTCTGCTGGCGGCGGTCGGTGGCCTCGCGCGGTGGCTGCCGGGCTACGCGGACGTGGTCATCCTGGCGGGGCGTCCCCGGTCGAGCACCGCCCGGTAGACCTCCTCCGTGGCGGCCGCGATCCGGTCCCACGAGAACCGGGCGGCCACCTCCTTGCGCGCCCGCCGTCCGAGCTCCTCGGCCTGGGCCGGCCGCTCGAGCAGCTCCGCGAGGGCCCGGGCGAGCGGCTCGGGGCGGCCGGGGGGCACGAGGAGGCCTCCGCCGACGGCTTCGAGCACGTCCGGCAGGGCCCCCGCCCGGGTGGCCACCACCGGGGTCCCGCAGGCGAGGGCCTCCACCGCCGGCAGCCCGAAGCCCTCGTACAGCGACGGCACCACGACCACCCGGGAGCGCCGGTAGAGCTCCACCAGCGTCCGGATCGGCACCCGCCCGGTGAAGGCGATCCGGTCCTCCACGCCGAGTTCCCGGGCACGCCGGCGCGCGGGGCTGTCCGGATGGTCGCTGTCCACGAGCACCAGCCGGGCCGGGGGCGGCACGCGTGCCAGGGCTTCCACCAGGATCGGGATCCCCTTGTTGGGGTCGCTGGCCCGCCCCACGCACAGGATCTGGCCCGGCACCCGGTCGGCCGCCGGGTCGGGGCAGAAGAGCTCCGTGTCGATGCCGTTCCAGACCATGTGGAGCCTGCTTCGCGGGATTCGAAAGTCCCGCTCGAGCCGGCTCGCGCTGGCCGGTGACGAGGTCAGCACCGCATCGAGGCGCCGGGCCACCGCGCGCTGCATTCCCAGCGGGTAGAACTGCACCGTCCCGACGGCGTCCCGGAGGCTCCGGTCGCGGGCGAAGGAGGCCTCCCGGTCCACCGTCAGCGGGTGGTGCACGGTGCTGACCACCGGCAGCCCGAGGGCGCGAATGCCCAGGAGTCCCCAGCCCAGCGACTGGACGTCGTGGACAAGGTCGAAGCGGGCGCCCTCCCGCAGGCGCCGGACCGCCGCGCGGAAGGCGCGGACGCTGAAGGCGAAGGGCTCGGGGAGGAAGCCGAGCCGGCTCGCGGTGAGCTCGTAGAAGTGGAGCGGGCCGAGCACGGCGGGGCCCCGCCCGGCCACCCGCCGCGCGACGTCGCGGGCGAACCAACCCGCCCAGAACTCGAGGTTCTCCACCTGCTCCACGCGATCGGCGAAGGGCATCGGGTCCGGGTAGGGGGGTCCGACGAGCACCTCCACGCGGTGGCCGAGCCGCGCGAGGGAGCGCGCGAGAAACCACAGATAGACGCCCTGGCCGCCGCAGTGCATGTTGCCGCGGTAGGCGGTGAAGAGGATGCGAAGCCCGCGCCGGCTCACGCGGCGGAGGCCGGGGCTGCGCCGGCGACCCGCTCGGCGTAGAGGATCAGGCTCTTCGGACACACCCGGTTCAGAGCCGACTCGAGCGCTCCCATCGCCCGGGAGGCCGTCGCCCGGATGAGGAAGTGCCGATAGGCGCGCACCAGGGGGCTCGCGTCGGCCCGCGGAAGCCCGGCCAGGGAGCGGAGCACCCAGTAGGGCGTGTGCAGCCCGTGGGCGAAGCCCACGCCCGTGGTCCGGAAGCCGCTGCCCGCCAGGGCACGGGCGAGCTGGCGGGGGCGGAAGATGCGGATGTGACCTCCGGGACTCTCGAAGTAGTCGTCTCCGAGCCGGAGGTAGAGGTGTTCGCTGGTCGCGGTGGGGATGGTGACGGCGAGTCGGCCACCGGGTCGGGTCACGCGCGCCAGCTCCCGGAGGGCTGCGCGGTAGTCGTGGACGTGTTCCATCACCTCCGAGCAGATCACCCGGTCGAAGCTCGCGTCGGGAAAGGGGAGGGCGAAGACGTCCCCGCGGAGCATGGAGGCGAGTCTCCGGCCGAGAAGCCGGCCCCGGGAGGCGAGGGGGCGGGCGCCTGCGCGGAGGGAGTCCGCGTCGAGATCGATCCCGACCACCTCCGCGCCCCGTTCGAGTGCCCCGAAGCAGTGGCGGCCCTCTCCGCAGCCGGCGTCGAGCAGCCGGTGTCCCGGCCGGACGTCAAGCCGGTCGAGGTCGACGGTGAGCAGCACGCACGGTCTCCTCGAGCACCGCGGCCAGGCCGACGGCGGCGCCGCTCCAGCGGAAGAGGCGCTGCACCCGCGCCCGCGCCGCGCGGCCCATCCTCTCGGCGCGACCCGGCTCGGCGAGGATGCGCCGAATGGCCGCCGCGAGGGCTCGGGCGTCCCTCGGAGGCACGAGCAGTCCCGCCTCGCCACTGGTCCCCACCACCTCCGGCAGGGCGCCCGCCGCGTTGGCGACCACGGGCAGGCCGCAGGCCATGGCCTCGCTGGCCGGGAATCCGAAGCCCTCGAAGAAGGAGGGGACCACTGCGATCCGGGCCGTGGAGTACTGTCGGACCAGTTCCTCGGTGGTCAGCATGCGGCTGCGGTGGAGGACCACACGCTGCTCGAGGCGAAAACGGCGGATCAGCCGGGGGACCAGGCCGTCGTCCGGGATCCGCCCGTCGACGATCTTGAGCGTGACCCCGGCCGGCAGGTGCGCCATGGCCTCGAGCAGGGTTCCGATGCCCTTCTTGCGGTCCTCCGTCCGCCCCACGAAGAGCAGGTCCGCCTCGATCGGCGTCCCCGGCACGGGTCGGAAGAGATCCGTGTCGGTTCCGTTGTACACGACCGGGACCTCCTTCTCGGGGATCCCGAAGTACCGCTGGATCTCGGCGCGCGAGGCCTCGCTCACGGTGACGATCCGGTCGAGCCGGGGCGCCACCTGCTGCTGCATGAAGAGCGGGAAGTAGAGGGTCCGGCGGATCCGGGTGGCGAGCCGCGGGTCGATGGCGAAATCCGCCTCCCGGTCGATGTGCAGGGGGTGGTGGATCACCGAGACGACGGGGGTGCCGGCCGCCCGGATCCCGAGCAGGCCCCAGGAGAGGGACTGGTTGTCGAAGACCACGTCGAAGCGGTGGCGCCGCTGGAGCTCGCGCCAGCGGAGGAGGAGTCGCAGCCCGAAGGTCTGCATCTCGGGAAAGACCCCGAACCGCGACACGCCGAGCTCGAAGAGGTTCAGGGGGGCGAGGAGCGAGAGCGGGCGCTCGCGCCGCGCCCAGTCCGGGTGCCGGACCCCGAAGACGTTCTGGTTGGGAATCACGTGAAGGGGAATGCCCGGCGCGAGCTCCGGAAGCGGGGGGCCGGCGATCACGTGGACGTCGTGGCCGAGCGCCCGCAGTTCCCGGGCCAGGTAGGCCGCGTAGATGCCCTGGCCGCCGCAGTACATGTTCCCGCGGTAGGTGAGAAGCGCGATGCGCACGGCCGATTCCCTAGGACCCGGGGGTTCCGGAGGCCTCGCCTTCCCCGGGCGGGGACTCGGGTTCCACCTCGACGGTGGCGATCGTGTAGCCCACCCAGAACGCGAGCCCGAGCACGAAGAACACCAAGATGGCCACCGGGATCGCGAGGGCCAGGTAGCTCCCCCGCAGCAGGCCGAGGAGGAAGAGGGCGCCGAGGACGACGGTGGCGATGCAGATCATGCCGCCCTGGGCCCGCGAGGAATCGTTCATGGCGTGCTCCCCTCGCGGGGTGGTGTGCTCCCGCGCTGTGCGCGCTCCCCGTCCGGGCGGGCCGGGAAGGGTCGTGGGCCCGGTCGGATCCGGGTGGGCCCGGAGGATGGACGGCACCCGCGGGAATGTCAACGCGGGGCGGGGGTGCGGGCATTCCGGCGGCCTGCCACCCTTCGCTCCCGTGCGCGTCATCGGCCTCATGTCGGGGACCTCGGCCGACGCGGTGGACGCCGCGCTCGTGGACTGGCCGAGCGGGGTGGCGGCCCGCCCCTTCCGGCTCCTCGCGTACCGCGAGGAGCCGATCCCCGCCGCCCTCCGCGCACGCATCCACGGCCTGGCCGCCGGGAGCCTCCCGGCCGGGCGGATGCTGGCCGAGCTCGTCGACCTCGACCGGGAGCTCGCGGATCGCTTCGCCGAGGCGGCGTTGGGGGTGCTCCGGGACGCGGGCCTCCCGCCCCGGGCCGTCACCGCCATCGCCTCCCACGGGCAGACCGTGGCCCACCACCCGGAGCTCGGCGGCAGCCTGCAGCTCGGCGACCCCTCCCGCATCGCCGAGCGGACGGGACTGCCGGTCGTCGCCGATTTTCGGGCCCGCGACCTCGCGGCGGGAGGGGAGGGGGCACCGCTGGCCCCCTTCTTCCACCACGTGGCCTTCGGAAGGGCCGGGGAGTCGCGTGCGGTGCTCAACCTGGGCGGCATCGCCAACCTCACCTGGCTGCCGCCGGACGGCGGGACCGAGGGTGTGCTCGCCTTCGACGTCGGACCCGCCGGCTGCCTGGTCGACGAGGTGGTGCGGCGCGGAACCGGGGGGCGTGAGCAGCTCGACCGCGGCGGGCGCCGCGCACGGGCCGGTCGGGTGGTGCCCGAGCTGCTCGTGGAGCTCCTCGACGACGAGTACCTCGAGCGCCCGCCGCCGAAGTCGACCGGGCGGGAGCGCTACGGACCGGAGCGGGCCGAGTCCCTCCTCGCCCGCGTCCGCGCGGGGCGGTACGGGCTCGATGACCTCCTCGCGACCCTCGTCCGCGCCACGGCGCAGGCCGTCGCCGGCTCCCTCGAGCGCTTCGCGGCGGTTCCGGCGCGCCTGCTCGTCTGCGGCGGTGGGGCCCGCAATCCGGCCTTCCTCGCGGCGCTCCGGGAGAGCCTCCCGCGCACCCGGGTGGAGACCACCGACAGCGAGGGAGTCGCAGCCGAAGCCGTCGAGGCGGTGGCCTTCTCCCTGCTCGGCCGCAATGCCTGGCTGGGGCTGCCCAACCACCTCCCGGCCTGCACGGGGGCACGCGGCCCGCGGGTCCTCGGCGAGCGGGTCCTGCCCTGAGGCGTGGGAGGCGGCCGAAGCACCCCCGCCCCGGCACCCGCGCCGCCGTGCCGGCCTCTCCGGGCGCGGCGGCCTAGAATGTGATCGCGGAGCCGTCGTCGGCCCGCTCGAATTCGGTGGTGTCCTCGCGGGCGCGCATCTCGCGGCCGAGGTGGGTGATCACCAGCCGCCCGCACTCGAGCTGATCGCGTTTCTCGAGGAGCTGCACGTAGTCGATGTGGAAGTCGTAGCCGCGGTCGTAGAAGGTGCATTCGCACACGAAGAGGTCCGCGTCCCGGACTTCGTCGGCGAGGCCGTCGAACCAGCCGGTGTCGCCGGAGAAGACGAGATGGCGCCCCTCGGCCCGGAGGTGGAGACCGTGGGGCTCCACCTCCTTCTGGTGCTGTACCTCGAAGGCCTCGACCTCGAAGGGGCCGACCTCGACGGGTGCCCCGGGGGCGAGCTCGAGGAAGACGATGTCGAAGGTCCATTCGCGGTCCTCGAGCCCGTAGCCGAGTGCATCGGCGAGCCGCCGCACGCGCTGCTCGACGCCGGGCGGGCCGGCGATCACCAGGGGGCGCTCGCGTTCGTCCTCATAGAGGTAGGCCAGGAGCAGGAAGGGGATCCCGGCGAAGTGGTCCCCGTGGAAGTGGGTCAGCAGGATGGCATCGAGCTCGTTGCGATCCACCCCGAGCCGCTCGAGGCCCTGCAGCGTGCTCGGGCCGCAGTCGACCAGGGCCGTCGACCCCGCAGCGCGCACCAGCACTGCAGTGTGGCCCCGCCCGCCGGCGCCGAATGCGTCTGACGTTCCCACGAAGACCAGCTCACCCATCACCCGCTCCATCGGCACACCGGACGAACCTTCCACCGGCGAAGACGCCCTGCCGGGCCCGGGT
>JALSIO010000508.1 GCA_026989995.1 Myxococcales bacterium | reverse complement strand
GACGGCCGCGGGGCGCTGGGCCTGAGCGGAGTCATCGCGCCCCCGCTCGCCGCCAACGTGGCCTACCACCTGGAACTCACGCCGCCGGGCCTGGATGCCACACCGCTCGCCTTCTCCATCTCCGGCGTGATCCTCTTCTGGGCGCTCCTTCGCCGCGGGGTACCCGGCCTGCTCCCCCTGGCGCACCGCGAGATCGTGCGGAACCTCGGCGATGGGATCCTGCTCTTCGACCGGCGCGGAAAGCTGGCCGAGGTGAACGAGGCAGCGGTTCGGAACCTCGGGATCGTCGGGGACGCGGTGGCCTGCCCTTCCGCGGCCCGGGACCTCTTCTCGCGCCTGCCCGCCCTCCGTGCAGTGGTGGAGGCGCCCCCTCCTCAGACGGCGGAGATCCCCCTTCCCGGAGGCGACGGGTCCGAGACCGTCCGGGTGCGCACCACCGAGCTTCGGGGCGCCCGTGGCCAGCCCCTGGGCCGCCTCGCGGTCCTCGAGGACCTCTCCGAAGAGCTGCGGGCCGCGCAGATGGCGCGCGAATCGACCCTCCGCGGGATTCGGATGCAGGTGGCGGAACTCGCCAACCGGAGCGCCGGTCCCGAGGAGGCGCTCGAACAGGCCTGTCCACTCCTCCGGGGTGCCCTCGGACTCGACGCCTCCGTGGCCTTCGTCCGCACGGAAGAGGAATGGCGGAACGTCGCTCGCTTCGATCCCTTGAACCTGCTCGCCCCCGCTGTCCCCGACGGCCCGCCGGCGCCGACCGGCAGCACCGTCTCCCTCGCGGTGCAGCGCGCGCTGCGGGACGGGGAGGTCGCCGTGGAGGTCGCTGCCGAGGGCCCTGACGGGACGCCGCGAGCCCGGCAGGCGGCCGCCGTGCCGGTGGGTCCGCCGGAGGCGCCCACGGGTCTGCTCGTCCTCGGGAGCCGCGCGGAGTGCCCGGTGGATTCCCGGGTTCGGGACCTCCTGGCCCACGTGGGGACCCAGCTGAGCCAGGTCGAGGAACGGCGCCAGGTCCGGGAAGCGCTGCGGCGGGCGGTGGAACGAGAGCGGGCGGCCTCCGAGGCCAAGAGCCAGTTCGTGAGCGCCGTCAGCCACGAGCTCCGGACCCCGCTCCACGGACTTGCGGCCACCGCCGCGCTCCTGCTGGAGGACGAACCGGATCCCGCCCGCGTCGGGGCCCTGGAGACGATCCTCGCCGCCGCCCGAGCCCTCCAGGGGATCGTGGAGGACATCCTCGCCCTTCAGCAGATCGGCGGCGAGGCCGACCCGGACACATCCTTCGACCTGCGCCGGATCCTGGGCGACCTCGTCGCCCTCCACCGATCCCCCTGCGAGCAGCGGGGCCTCCGTCTGGCGCTGGACGTGGACGAGGCCCTCCCCCGCCGCCTCCGCGGCCCGCTGCAACCCCTCCGGGAGATCGCGCTCCGGTTCCTGTCCAACGCGGTCAAGTTCACCAAGGAGGGTGGGATCGAGGTGCGGGTCCGAGCCGAACCGGTGAGACGGGGCCGCGTGGACGTGCGCATCGAAGTGCGCGACACGGGCGTCGGAATTCCCCCGGAGGAGATCGGGTGCATCTTCGAGCCCTTCACCCAGGCCGACATGTCGGACACCCGGCGCTTCCAGGGCCTCGGTCTCGGTCTCCCCATCGCCCGGCGCCTGGCGGAATCGATCGGCGCCCGCATCGAGGTGGAGAGCACCCCCGGCCGGGGCTCCACCTTTTCCGTCGCCCTGGATCTCCAGGTGGTCTCGGAACGGGAAGCGGGGGCGGAGGAGCCACCGCCGAGCCCCCGCGCGCCCGAGACCGGACTCCGCGTGCTCGTGGTCGACGACAACGAGCTCAACCGCAAGGTCGCCGCCGCGATCCTGACACGACTCGGCTGTCGCGTGTCCACGGCTTCGGGCGGAAGGGAGGCTGTGGAGCGCGCCCTTCGGGGCGACATCGACCTGGTGTTCATGGACTGCCAGATGCCCGAGATGGACGGGTATGCGGCCACCCGGGCCATCCGGGCCCGGGAGGAGGACCGGCGCGTCCCCATCGTGGCACTCACGGCGAACGCCGCCGAGGGAAGCCGGGAGAACTGCCTGGCCGCCGGCATGGACGACTTCGTCACCAAGCCCGCGGGCCGGGAGCGCTTCGAGGAGATCCTCGCGAGGTGGGGCCGGCGGCGGGCTTCGTGATCCGGCCGGGCGGCGGTCCTCCCCCGACCGGACCGGGCTGTCGGGCACGGGGGGCGGGGTCGGGTCGGCCCGTCCGCGACCGCGGAGACGAGCGGCCCCGGCTCGACCTCCCCCGCCGCATGCCGCCATCCTGCGATCCTCCCCTCCCTCCTCCCCGTGCGGGTGGGGAGGGGGGAGGGATCCTTCGCACCGAGCC
>JALSIO010000507.1 GCA_026989995.1 Myxococcales bacterium | reverse complement strand
CCGCGGAAGCGGAGGGCGAAGTCGTCCGGATTGGAGACGTGCTTGAGCGCCTCCTCGTAGGTCACCAGCCCCTGCTTGACGAGCTGCATCAGCGACTGGTCGAAGGTCTGCATGCCGTAGGTCGTGTAGCCCTTCGCGATGGCGTCGTGCAGCTCCTTGGTGCGGTCCTTGTCCGCGATGCACTCGCGCACCCGGGCCGTGGAGACGAGGATCTCGAGCGCCGGCACCCGGCCCTTGCCGTCGGCCCGCGGCACCAGCCTCTGAGAGATGACGGCCTTCAGGATCGAGGCGAGCTGCAGCCGCACCTGCTTCTGCTGGTAGGGCGGAAACACCGAAATGATCCGGTTCACGGTCTCCACCGCGTCGAGGGTATGGAGTGTGCTCATCACCAGGTGGCCGGTCTCGGCCGCCGTGATCGCCGTCTCGATGGTCTCGAAGTCCCGCATCTCCCCGACGAGGATCACATCCGGGTCCTGGCGAAGCGCCGCGCGCAGCGCATCCGCGAAGGTCATCGTGTCCACGCCGATCTCGCGCTGGTTCACGATGGAACGCCGATCGCGGATCAGGAACTCGATCGGATCCTCGATGGTCATGATGTGGCAGGTCCGGTGGGAGTTGATGTGGTCGATGATCGACGCCAGCGTGGTCGACTTTCCGGACCCGGTCGTCCCCGTCACCAGGACGAGGCCGCGCTGCTCCATCGCGATCTGTTCCACCACCTTGGGAAGGTGGAGCTGCTCGATGGTCTTGACCCCGAAGGGGATCACGCGAAAGACGATTCCCACGGTTCCGCGCTGCTGGAAGACGTTCACGCGGAAGCGCCCGACCCCCGGAATCCCGTGCGCGAGATCGCACTCGTGGGCCATGTCGAAGCGCTCGCGCTGGACGGGATTCATGATCGAGAAGGCCATGCGCTGGATGTCGTCGGGCAGCAGCCGCTCGCCGTTCTTGAGCGGCACGAGCGCCCCATCCACCCGGAACATGGGCGGCAGCCCGCTTTTCAGGTGGATGTCGGAGGCCCCGCCCTTGAGCGCGATCTTGAGGATCTCGTTGAGCTCGAGTGCCATGTCCCGCAGGTCTCCCGGCCGCCTCGGCCCTCGCGGCTCCCCCCACCTTCGACCGCTTCCCGGCCCGCCTTGAGACGGAGCACGCTGCCGGCGACCCCGACGCAGCCAAGCCGCAGCCCCCGTGCAGGCCAGCCCCGGACCGCCCCGCCGCGCGGCCCTCCTAGCCCGGCGTGACGCGCGTCGCATCGGGCCTTCCCCGCGGTGCCCGGCAAAGATGAACGCCCTCCCCCGGCCGGGAGAACGCCCCCGCCGCCGGAGGCACCCCGGGGCCCGGCCCGCGGGAGCGGGTCCACGCGGGACGGCCCCCCGCGTGCTGCGCGGCGCGCGCGGCCCGCCCGCCAGGGGCCGGGCGGGCACCGCGAGGACAAGCGGGCCGCCCTGCCGGAGACGGCGCCTGGCGGGCCGCGCCGCGCGCGGAGGGCCTCAGCGCTCGACTTCGGTGGCGATGTAGGCCTCCGCCTCGCCGGTGCAGGAGTTGAGGCGTGTGCGCAGGAGCCCCGTCACCCGGCTCGCGCGGCGCTCGAAGGAGCGACCGGTGATGCTGCCCCGCGGCGTATCGGGATGGGAGGGGTCCGCCTCGAAGTGGACCACCGCCTCGTTGATCGTCCCGTCGATTCCAGGGATCCCGATCGCGGGGCAGGTCCCGCCGTGGGCCGCCGCCGTCACCCGCGAATCCGGCGGAACCACCACCTCGTAGACACTCCCTCCGGTGATCTCGGCGCGGATCTCCCCGCCGGCCGGATCCGGCACGCCCCCCGCGATCCGGGTGATGACCACCTCGGCCGTGGCGTTGAAGGCCGTGCAGCCGGCCGTGACGTCCTCGAGCACCTGGGGACTCACGTTCACGAGGGCCGCCGGATGATCGGCATTGTAGGCGCTCCAGTCCCAGGAGGCGCTGGCGGTGACGCGCGTCCGCCCGAGCCCGGCGATCTTGGCATCGGACTCACTGATGGTCCCCGCCAGGCTGCCATTGGTGCAGGTGTTGTGCACGCCGACGCTCAGCGTGGTGGCGGTGGCCGGGTCGAGGTCCCGCACCCGCGTCCGGGCCTCCGCGGCCCCGGCCACCAACACGACACACACGGCGAATGAAACGATTCCTCGAAGCAACATCGAATCCCTCCTCGAGCGCAGAAGGACGAGTCCGCGAACGGGCGCGGACGCGCGGCGGGCTCGGGAGCCCCGCGGTCCCGCGTCGGGTTCGCGCCCTTCCGACGCGGGCGCGCCGGAGCGCGGCCCTGCCGCCGGGGCAGCCGCCACATGCCGGTGCCGTCCTCCATTGGAACACGGGAGCCCCCGCGCGTGC
>JALSIO010000506.1 GCA_026989995.1 Myxococcales bacterium | reverse complement strand
CCGGCCGGGCCTGCCCACCCGAGCCGCCACCGGAGTGCCACGGGACGGAGCTGCAGCGCTTCTCACGGGGAGGGCGTACCCGCTTCGCTCCGAAGGCGGCGCTCGAAGCGCCACGGTCCCGAGGGCTCCCGCACCTCGGTGCCGGCCGCGATCGGGTAGAGGGCCTCGAGGCGCGTGCGCGGCAGGAGCGGCGGGGCGAGCAGCGGCTCGGGCGGGGGCCGGCCCGCGGGCTCCTCGAACCCCAGGAAGCGCGAAACGAGGACCTCGTCGGGAAGCGGGCCCCGCTCGTAGAGGGCGCGGGCGGTGCTCGGCCCCGCCTCGACGGAGACGGTCTCGAGCCCGCGGGTCCGCAGGAGCGCGAGCAGCGCCGCGAGGTCCGGCTCCGGCACGCCGACGAGCTCCACGCCCGCCCGCCGGGCGGCGGACGCGAGGCGGGGCACCGCCTCCATCCGGGTGAACACGAGGCACGGCGCACCCGCGTGGAAGAGGGGGTGGCGGAAGTCGAGCGCCGCGCCGGAGGTGAGCACGGCCGAGTGCGGTGGCTCCTTCCGGCCGAGCACCTCCCGCCGCCACGCGTCCGCGCCGCCGCCCCGCGGCCCGTCGAAGCGGTGGGTGACCCGCGGCTCCTCCCGGAGGCAGCGGCCGGTGGTCACGATGGCGTCGGCCCGGGCCCGGGCCAGCCGCAGGCAGAAGGCGTCGGTGTCGCTCCGCGGAACGCCGGGCCGGATGCGGAGGGGATGCAGCCAGCCGGCGCGTTCCACCGCCGAGAAGACGTGCAGCAGCCCGGGCCGGTGGGAGAACGCCGGGCCGTAGAGGGCCCGCGCCCGCTGCTCGCAGGCCCGCGCGGCGGGCGAGAGGCTGCCCGGGTCCGGGGTGGGCGTGTCCACGGCCGCAGCATACCGGGGGCGCGGCCGCCGCCGGCGCGCGTCAGTCCCCGGAGCCCGCTCCGCCCCGGGTGGCGATCTCGCGGACGCGCGCGACGACCTCTGCTCGGTCGAGCACGCCCTTCTCGATCAGGAGCTGCGTCACGGCCTGGAGGATCTGGCGGGTGGAGGCCGGTGCCCCGCCCGGCGCGGCTCCGGGTGCGGGCGGCGGCGGGCCGGGCATCCGGGGCCGGGGCACGGCCGCGCCGGGACGCGCCGGGGCATCCGCCGGGGGCTGCGCGCGCCGGGCCGGCCCGGCCGCGGGCGGGGCCGGCCGCGAGACCGGCGCCCCCGGCCCGGGCGGCCGACCGCGTCCCGCGGATCCGGGGCGCGCGGCGCCGCGGAGCACGGACCTTTGCGCACCGGAGCGGACCGGCGCGGCCGGCGGGGCGGTGCCAGCCGCCGCGCCCGGTGCCGGGGTCACCGATCCCCGCACCACCCGGGGCGTGGTTCGCAACGGCACCGGATCCGCCGCCGGGTCCACGAGGGGAATCGTCTCGGGCTCGCCGAGCTCCGCCGGCGAGAGCTCCGGAAGCTCGACCGGCTCGGGGCGCTCGGGCCCCTCCTCGTCCTCCACCTCGAGCGCGTAGCACTGCTCGATGGCGCGGGTGAGCTCGCTGGGCGCCGCGAGCACCGGCTCGATCCGCTTGCCGAGCACGAAGGAGAGCTCGTCGATGCGCGCGAGGTCCGTCGGATCCTCCATCGCGAGCACCAGCGTCCCGCCCACGCCCGTGGTCTTGAGCGCGATGGGAAGGATCCCGTGCTTCAGGGCGAGCTGCGCCGGGACGGCCTCGAGGGCCTCCTGCTGCACCGCGCAGTCCGCGAGCGACACCACCGGGAGCCCGAGCTGGCGCGAGAGCACCCGGACGAGCTCCCGCTCGTCCACGAACCCCATGCGGACCAGGTTGGCCCCGAGCCGGTTGCCCCACCGCTCCTGCTGGGCGAGCGCCGACTTGAGCTGGTGGACGTCGATCAGTCCCGCCTCGATAAGGAGCTCACCGAGCCGCTGCCGCCGTGCCATCCGCCTTCTGCTCTCCTCCGGCTCCGTCGGAGCGGTGCCTCCGGCCTCGGCCGGCGCCGCGCCTCCGCGCCGGGCCCGCCCGACCCCCCGGACGGAGCCCCCACCGGACCGGCCTCCGCCCCCCATCGACCGAACGGCCACCGGAGCGGTGGGGCGGAGTCCCGAGATCGACCTCCGGAAGAGGCCCGAGGCACCGCGGAGGCCGGCCCCGGGCGCCGTCGATCTCCTCGTCCCGCTCCGAGCGGGAGACGGCGCTCCGGGAGATGCGGGCGTGCGGGCCGGCGGTCTCGGCCCTGCCGAACTCCTTCGCTCGGCAGAGGACAGGCGGGTGCCCCGCCTCTTCGCTCTCCGGGAGGGTCATCCGACCGGGTTCGAGGTTTCCCTGCGGCGACGAGAACGCCGGGAGAACAGGCCTCCCGGCCGTCCA
>JALSIO010000505.1 GCA_026989995.1 Myxococcales bacterium | reverse complement strand
GCCCTCCGACCGCTTCCGCGAGATCGAGGCCGCCGCGCGCCGGGCACTCGCCGCGCTGCCCGAGCCCTGGACGGGGACGGCCACCGGCATCGTCCTGCAGCTCGTCGACGCACAGCTCGGGCTGGTCCGCACCCAGGTGGAGAGCTTCGGGATCGCCTTCGCCCTCATCTTCGCCTGCATCGCGGTGGGCATGCGCTCGCTTCGGCTCACGGCGGTGTCGGTTCCGCCGAACCTCCTCCCGATCCTGGCTGCGCTCGGCGCCATGGGCTTTTCCGGCATCCGGCTCGATGCAGCCACCGTGATGGTCGCCAGCGTTGCGCTCGGGATCGCCGTGGACGACACCGTCCACCTGCTCGAGGCGTGGCGCCGGGAACGGGAGGCGCCGCCGGAGGTCGCGCTCGGGCGCGCCCTGGCGCGGGTGGGCCCGGCCATGCTCGTCACCACGATCACGGCGTGCATCGGCTTTGCGGCCCTGCTGGTCTCCTCGTTCCTGCCCATCCGCTGGTTCGGCGCGCTCGCGGCACTGGCCATGGCGGTGGCGCTCGCGGCCGACCTTCTCCTCGCCCCGGTCCTGGCGCTGTGGCTCGCGCCCCGGGCGCGCGGGGTGGTCGAGGCCTCGGACGGGCCCGGCACGGGTCCCGGGCCGGCCTCCGAGCCGAGGGGAGCCGGGTCTTGAGCGGCGGGGCACCTCCTTCCCACCGCGGCGCTGCGCCGTGCCCGCCCGCCACGCCCGGCGCATCGCCGGCACTCCTCGAGCGCTTGGCCGAGGTCGTGGACCTCCACTTCGACCCCCGCTGGGGTGCGCCCTTCTGGCTGGAGGTGGCGGGCGGTCTCGACTTCGACCCCCGGCGCGGGGTCCGTGAGCTCCACGACCTCGACCGGCTTCCCCCCGTTCCGCTGGAGCAGCTCGCCCGGCGTCCGGTGACGCACTTTCTCCCGCGGCGCTATCACGCGCACCGGGCCGGTCTCGTGACCTCCGAGACGGGCGGGACCACCGGCGCCCCCCGCCGGACGGTCTTCCTGCGCGATGAGTTCGAGGAAGCCTTCGTCGAGCCCTTCGTGCGCGCCGCCCTGCGGGTGGGGTTTCCGGTGGGACTCGACTGGCTCTACGTGGGACCGGGTGGCCCCCACGTGATCGGCAAGGCGGCCCGCGCTTGCGCCCGCGCCCTGGGCTCCATGGATCCCTTCACGGTCGACTTCGACCCGCGGTGGGCGCGCCGGCTGCCCGCGGACTCCCTGGCCCGTCGGCGCTACCTGGATCACGTCCTCGATCAGGCCCTCGCCGTGCTGGGGAGCCAGGAGATCGGCGTGCTCTTCGCGACTCCGCCGGTGCTCGAAGCCCTCGCGGGGCGGATGCAGGTGGCGTGTCGGGAGCGGATCCGGGGGATCCACCTCGGTGGCATGGCCGTCTCCCCGGAGTTCCGTGCCCGGCTCGCCGAGTGGTTTCCCCGCGCGGTCAGCCTGGCTGGATACGGCAACAGCCTCGCCGGCATGTGCCCGGAACTCGCCCCGGCCGACGGCCGGCCGCCCGAATACTTCCCCTTCGGGACCCGTCTCGTGCTCGGGGTGGAGGCGTCGGAGCCCGGTCGGCGCGGGCGGGTCTTCTTCCGGCGGATCGACCGGAGCTGCCTTCTGCCCCGGGTGCTCGAGCGGGACGAGGCGGAGCTCGTCGGGCCGCCGGGCGGAGCCGGGGAGGCGGGATTCACGCTGCCGGGTGTGCGGGATCCGCGGCCACCCGAGCGGCTCGCGGCGACGCTCGGGGCGGGCCTCTACTGACCGCGATCCCCGTGCCGGCGGCCCCGCGGGTTGCGGGCCCGACACCGGGCTCCCGGGCCGCGCTCCCCGGGCCGGGACGCGGCGGCCCGGGACGGGCGGAGAGGGGGAGGTCGGAGGAAGGGATGGGAGCGAAGGAGATCGTCGAGGAGCGGCTCGTCTTCGAGTCCGAAGGGCTGCGGCTCGTCGGCTCGCTCGCCTATCCCGTCCGCGGGCAGCCGACGCGCGGCGTGCTCCTGCTCGCTCCCCACCCCCACATGGGGGGGCGGATGGACAACAACGTGATCCGGCACCTCGCGCGGCGCTTCGCCGAGGACGGGGACGCCACGCTCCGCTTCGACTACCGAGGGGTGGGCGAGAGCGAGATCCGCCTGCCGCCCCGGACGAGCCTCTTCGACCACTTCGCGTCGATGGAGGCGGAGCAGCGCTACGAGGAGCTCTTGCCCGATGCCGAGGCGGCCCTGGCGGCGCTCCGCGCGGCGGTCGGCGGCGGGGGCGTCCTGGTGGTGGGCTACTCCCTCGGCGCCGTGCTCGCGGGCATGCTCGCCAGCCGGTGCCCGGTGGACGGGGTGGCGGGAATCAGCCCGCCGGTGGCCCGCGTG
>JALSIO010000504.1 GCA_026989995.1 Myxococcales bacterium | reverse complement strand
GGTGGAGATCGCCCGCGAGCAGCGGAAGGCCGTCCCGCGCAGCGTCGCCCCCGACCAGGAAGGCCGTGCTCCCGACGCCCCGCCCGAGCAGCCCGAAGGCACGGCGCAGCGCGGCGAGCCCCCCGGCGACCGCCGGGGCGGCGCGTGCCGGCGCGGGCCCCCGGGAAGGTGCGAGACGCGCCTCCCCCGCCTCGCGAAGGTCGAGGGCCTCGGGGAAGAAGGGCCGCGCTCCGAAGCCTCCGAGCGCGCGGACGAGCTCGGCAAGGACGGTGCTCGCGCCGACCGTCTCGTCGAGGGCGAAGGCGCGAAGGCGCGCAATCGCCAGAGAATCCGCCGGCTGCCACCGGTCCTCCCCCTCGAGGCCGGGAAGCACCCCGGGCGGGGCGGGGAAGCGCCCCGCCCGGACGGCCTCGACCACCGCGTTCACGCCGGCGGCGTACGCGGTGAGCAGCCGCCTCGTGCTCGGATCGAGCCCCGCCGCGACCCGGGCTCCGAGCTCGGCGAAGCGGAGGGTCCGTGCCCATCGGTCCCCGGGCAGCTCGGACGGCCCGAGCAGCTCCGCCGCCCGCCCACGCGCCCGGCGCCGGAGCCACAGCATCTGGCCGAGGCGATCCCGGGCGTGCACGACGCCGAGGCCGGCGTAGGCGTCGGACTCGTGCGCTGCGAGCACGTGGGGCACGCCGCGCCGATCGCGGACGATGCGGACCGGAGCCCGGAGGCCGGTCACGACGATGCGGTCGGGGGCCGCCTCCCGCTGCCCCGGGCAACCGGCCGCAAGGCCCGCGAGCGCCGCCGCGGCCAAGAGACGCCCGGCCGCCCGCGCCCTCTCCGGGCCCCGCCCGACCCGCCTCATCGCGGGTTTGCCCCGGCCGTGGTCTCCAGGGTGACGATCGCCACCACCCGCTCGCGGCTTCCGCCCACCGCGAGGTGGATCCGGTCTGCCCCGAGGGCCCGGGCCAGATCCTCCGCCCTTCCGTGCAGCGCGAGGCGGAGGCGGCTGGGGTGCTCCGCGTCGGCGAGGGCCTCCACCTGCCGGAAGCCGACCCCACCGGCCCACCCGGTGCCGAGGGCCTTCATGGCCGCCTCCTTGGCAGCGATGCGCCGCGCCAGGGGAAGGGCGGGACGCCGGCTCCGGCCGAGGGCCCGCCGTTCCCGCTCGGTGAGCACGCGCCCGAGAAGACGCTCGCCGCGCTCCCGCAGCAGCCGGTCCACCCTTCCCACGTCCACGACGTCGATGCCGCACCCGAGGATCACGCCGCCCTCCGGCGGCATTCTAGCGGTCACCCCCGCCGCCCCGGGGCACCGTGCCCTGAGGCACCCCGTCACATGGCAGCGGCGGGAAGCGGCGGGTACCTTGCACCGGCGCACCGGGTCAGAGGGGGGTTCATGTCGGTTCGCATCGCCATCAACGGATTCGGGCGAATCGGGCGGCTGGTCCTGCGGGCCACGCGGGGGCGCGACGTCGAGGTCGTGGGCGTGAACGACCTCGCCGATGCCGGAACCCTCGCCCACCTGCTCGCGCACGACTCGACCCACGGGGCCTTCCCCGGTGAGGTCCGCGCGGAAGGCGACGCCCTGCTCGTCGATGGCAGGCAGATCCCCCTGTCGGCGGAGCGCGACCCCGCGAGCCTCCCCTGGGCCCGGCTCGGTGTGGACATCGCCATCGAGGCCACCGGCCGCTTCCGGAGCCGCGACGACGCGGCCCGCCACCTCGACGCCGGAGCCGAGCGCGTGATCATCACCGCGCCCGCAACCGATCCCGACGTCACCGTCGTCCTCGGGGTCAACCACGACGACTACGACCCGGACCGCCACCGCATCGTCTCGAACGCCTCGTGCACCACCAACTGCCTGGCGCCGGTGGCCAAGGTCCTGCACGACCGCTTCGGGATCGAAGCCGGCTGGATGACCACCGTGCATGCCTATACCAACGACCAGAGCGTGCTCGACGCCCCCCACAAGGATCTGCGCCGGGCCCGTTCCGCGGCGGTGTCCATGATCCCCACCACCACGGGCGCGGCCCGGGCCATCGGGCTCGTGCTGCCGGAGCTCGCCGGCCGCCTCGACGGCTACGCCCTGCGGGTGCCGACGCCCGACGTGTCGGTGGTGGATCTCTCGGTGCAGCTCGGGCAGGCCTGCAGTGCGGCCGAGATCAACGAGGCACTCCGGGCGGTGGCCGAGGGCCCGATGCGCGGAATCCTCGCGGTCTCGGAAGAGCCCCTGGTCTCGGTGGACTTCGTCGGCAACCCCCACTCTTCGATCGTCGACGCCGAGTACACGCGGGTGATCGGCGAGCGCTTCGCGAAGGTGCTCGCCTGGTACGACAACGAGTTCGGCTACGCCACGCGGGTGGTCGACCTCGCCCTTCACATGGCGGCCCAG
>JALSIO010000503.1 GCA_026989995.1 Myxococcales bacterium | reverse complement strand
GCCCTCCACCTCCACTCGCACGCACTTCGAGGAGCGCGCCACCGCCTCGAGCGCGACGCGCCCGGACGCCACCAGGCCCGCGGCGCATCCCGCGGCCGTCGCCTCGACGTGAAGCGGGAAGACGTTGTTGGTTCCCGTCGAGAGCGGCACCAGGGGCGCGCCCTGCCAGGCACGGGCGACCGCCCGTTGCGTGCCGTCGCCGCCGAGGCTCACCAGCGCGCCGCAACCCGCCTCGCGCATGGCCACCGCCGCCCGTTCGGTATCCCCGGCGTCGAGGCGGGCTCCCACGTCGAGCACCTCGATCTCGGCGTCGAGGCGGAGATTCGCGACCGCCCCCACCGAGATGCCGAGCGGCTCGCGCATCACGAGCACGCGACGCGCACCGCCAGCCACGGCGCCCACCACCGCCCGGGCGACCTGGTCGCGCTTGCTCTCCGGCGTCTGGCTGCTGGCGCGCGCGGCGAGGCGGCGCACATCGCGGCCCGACATCGGATTGGCGATCACGCCCACCACACCCATGGGGCCTCCTCCGCGGCCGGCAGCATAGCCGGACCGCCGCGCCGTGGGGGCCCGTGCTACGATCGGCTCCATGGGCGAGGGAATCGCGGCCGAGGAGATCGCCCGCGTCCGCGGGTGGATCCGGGCCGCCCGAAAGGTGGTCGCGCTCACGGGAGCCGGCATCTCCACCGAGTCCGGCATCCCCGACTTCCGCGGCCCCCAGGGCCTCTGGACCCGGAATCCGGAGGCCGAGAAGATGGCGACCCTCCGCCACTACCTCTCGGACCCGGAGCTCCGCAAGCGCGCCTGGCGGAGCCGGATCGAGACCTTCCTGCGGGACGTGGAGCCCAACGCCGGGCATCGGGCGCTCGCCGAACTCGAGCGGCGAGGACACCTGCACACGCTGATCACGCAGAACGTCGACGGCCTCCACCACCGAGCCGGAAACTCCTCGCAGCGGGTGGTCGAGATCCACGGCACCATGCGCGAGGTCATGTGCATGAGCTGCGGCGCGCGGTGGCCCATGGAGCACGCCACCGAGCGGGTGCGGGTCGGGGAGGACGACCCGCACTGTCTCCGCTGCGGGGGCATCCTGAAATCCGCGACCATCTCCTTCGGGCAGAGCCTCGTCCCCGAGGACCTCGCGCGGGCCGAAGAGGCGGCGCGAACCTGCGACCTCCTGCTCGCCATCGGGACGAGCCTCTCGGTCTATCCCGTCGCCGCCGTCGTACCCCTCGCGCGGGAGTCGGGCGCCCGGATCGCCATCGTCAACGAGGGCCCGACGGAGATGGACCACCTCGCCCACGCGATCCTGCGGGGCCGCATCGGCGAGATCCTGCCCCAACTCGTGCCCGAGGACTGAAGCGGCCTGCGGCCGCAGGCGAGGACCGGCGCCTGCCGGGGGCGTGTCGCACGTCGCGGCGAGCTGCGCCGGCTGCGGCCGTCCGTGGGCGCCCGAGGGCTCCGCGCGCGTGTCTCCGGGCGCCCCGGGGTCCGGGCAGCGCGCCCGGTGGCCGGGCGTTCGCCGAGCCGGCGGCGGCGCGCAACCGGCGCGGCTCCGGCGGGTTTCGTCCCGCGTAGCCGCCCGCCTGCACCACCCGCGCTGGGCTGGGGGGGGGCGGGCGTGGGAGGACCCATGACCTGGAATTCGATGCGATGGGGAGGGAGGCTCCGGCCGGCCGTCCTGGCGGTGGGAGCGGTGTTCGCGGTGGCCGGGGTGCCGGCTCCGGCGGCGGCCGACGACGGCTGCCGCTCCGAGTGCAAGCAGGCGCGCAAGCTCTGCCACCGGTCGGCCCGGCTGGCGCGCCACGTCTGCCACGAGCGCTGTGACGAGGCCGTGGACCGCGCCCTCGACCGCGCGCGCCGGATCTGCGGGGAGCGCGACCTCGGCCCGGCGGCGTGCGCACGGGTGGTCCGGGAGGCGGTCGAGGGCGCTGGCCGCGTCTGCCGGGAGGGCTGCGAGACGGCCTTCGACCGCGCGCGCCGCGCCTGCGCCGAGGAGCAGCGCGAGTGCCGCCGGGCCTGCGTGGCCGAGCTCGACCCCGTCTGCGTGGAGGGCTGCCGCGAGGAGCTCGCCGCCTGCCAGGACGACCTCGCCCTCTGCCTCGAACCGTGCCGGGAGACGCTCCAGCGGAACCTGCGGAGCTGCTTCGAGCGCTACGGCGACGACGACGACGGGGTCGAGCTCCTGCGCTGCCTCGGCGATGCCCGGCGCGAGGCCCGGGCCTGCCGCTCGGCGTGCTTCGAGGACGCCGCGTGCGGGCGGGACTTCTTCGCCTGCCTGGGGCAGTGCCCGCTCGCGGCGGAGTAGCGCCCTCGGCCCGTCGCCCCTCACCGCCGGGGGCGGCGGGCCGCTCCCGGCACCGGCCCTCCCCTGGGCCGCGAAACGACT
>JALSIO010000502.1 GCA_026989995.1 Myxococcales bacterium | reverse complement strand
GCTCCTCCTCCTCCTCGATGGCGAGCGAGAGATCGGCCCCGTACCGCTCGCGGGCGATGCGGGCGGCGAGGTGGACGTCGAGCTGCGGCGGCACGGGGACCACGACCAGGGCGTACCCGCCGAAGTGCACGACGCGGAAGTCCCGCCCCGCGACGTAGGCCGCCTCCGGCGGGGGCGGCGGCACCGGAAGCGAGGCCACCTCCCGGGCCAGGTCGCTCGGCCGGCCGGCGAGCAGCGGCTCGAGCCTCGCCCGGACCTCGCCCGAGCTGGCAGCGAGTTCACCGAGGCGCTGCAACCACAGGCGCCCCCAGCGCTCGAAGTCGTGCTGGGTGAAGCGACCCGTCACGAGGTCGAGGAACTTGTCGGAGAAGCGGCTGCGGCGCGTTGCCCGTTCCGCCACCGCGGGCAGCAGGCTGCCCGTTCCGGGGGCGAGGTGCAGGGCCTCGGCACCGATCGCCCGCTCGAGGGCGTCCACGTCCTCGGGAGGCCAGGGGTGGTGGTCGTACCACTCGATGCGCCCCGCGTAGAGGGAGGCCGCCTGCAGGGTGTCGTGCAGGGGAGACGGCCGGAATCCGAGCACGCAGATCATCGCGTCCTCCCGCAGGTCGATGGCGGGACCGCGGAAGAAGGTCATGAGCTCGGACTGCGGATAGACCCAGATGCCCTCGATGAGTCGCAGGTCCCGCGCGAGGAGCACCGCCGCGGCGAGGGAGTCGCGATCCGCGTGGACGGCGAGGGCCGCGCGCCGACGCGGCCGCGGCCGGACCGCCACCTCCACCTCCTCGGGCTCGGGCTCCGGGGCCAGCTTGGCGATCCGCGCCCTTCGCCGGAGCTCGCGCTCCCGCTGCAGCCGGTCGGCGAGGCTCAGCTCTTCCTCCTCCTCGGCGAGCTCCTCGAAGGCGACGTCGTCTTCGGCGAGGGGCAGCTCGGCCTCCTCCTCTCCGGCTTCGGCCGCGGCGGCCGCCGGTTCCGGAGCCTCGTCGTCCTCCTCGGATCCACCCGCGGCCTCCGACGCCGGGTCGCGCCGGCCCCGCCCCCGGCTGCGGCGGCGACGGCGCCCGGAACGCGCCTCCGGAGATTCCTCCTGCACGTCGAAGGCGGTCAGGACCTCGAACCGCGGCGGGCCGGCGGGCTCCGTCCCCGCCTCGGCCTCCGCGGCGGCCTCCGGGGGGGGCTCTGTGGCAGCGCCTCGGGCTCCGCGCCCGCGGCGGCGCCTCCGGCGTCCGCGCCCCGCCGGGCCCGACTCCTTCCCCTCGCTTCCGGCGGCCGTCTCCTCCCCGGCCTCCTCCTCGCCGGAGGTCTCGGGCGGCGTCACCGTCGGCCGCGGCGCCGCGGACTCCACCGCGGCGCCGACCGCGACGAGCTGCCCGGCGGGGTCGACCCGGAAGAGCCGGGTCGGGATCGCCAGGGCCGGGAGCACGCGCTCCACCGCGGCCGAGAGTTCGCGGGCCGCGAGCACGAGGCGGGGAAGCTCGAGACGTCGCGGCGGGGACGCCCCCTGCAGCAGCAGCGGCAGCACCGGGGGAAGCGAAGTCACCGCATCGAGCGCCGCCCCGAGCTCCGCCAGGCCGAGGCGGCCCCGGATCACTCCGGCCACGGGCGCGCCCTGCTCGCCCACCGCGACCAGATCCACGATCGCGCCCTCCGGCCCGGGAAGGGGCCAGGGGCGGACGTCGCGCAGCCCCAGGTTTTCCGCCAGCCGCGGGACGAGGGACCCGCGAAGTCCGTCCTCCCCCTCCCGAACCTTGCGATCGTTCAGTCGCTTGCGAATGAATCCTTCCAGTCGATCCAGAGCTTCTGCGAGGTTCGTCCCGGAGAGGCGCAGGGTCTCCCGGCGATCGGTGTGGAGATCGAGCACCGCACCGGCCTCGTCCGCACCGAGCGCCGCGGCGCGGCTCGCGAGGAGCACCAGCTCCACCCGGTCGGCCGAGGCCCGCACGACGCCCCCGTGCTTGGCTGCGAGCCCCTCGAGGGCACGCCGCGCGCGCTCGAAGAGGGCCCGGTCCTCCGGCCGCGCGAGCGACCCGGCCACCTCCTCGGCCGGCGCCACCACGGGCGCCGCGGGCGGCTCCGGGGGCACCTCCGCCGGGGCCTCCCCGAGAGCCAGCTCCACCCCGACGAGCTCCACCGGAAGCCCCGTGAAGCAGCCGAGGCGCCGGCGGGCACGGCCGTCGAAACGCGGCGCCACCGCCAGGGCCCTGGCGGGCAGCTCCTCGCGAGCGGCCTCGAGCCGCCGGATCGCGGAGACCGCCACCAGCGCCGCGTCCGCTCCTTCCGCGGGCGAGACCGCCACGAGCAGCACCCGGCCCTGCGGGTCCCGCGCGCGCAGCAGTGCGGCGAGTGCGGCCTCCTCGGCCTCGGCCTCCTGCACCTCGAGCTCGTGGTCCGCGAACCGTTCGGCGGC
>JALSIO010000501.1 GCA_026989995.1 Myxococcales bacterium | reverse complement strand
GGATTGCGATGCCGCAGGCTGGTGCGGCCGACCTGCCCGGCCGGGCCCCACCCACGGCCCCGGCGGTGCCCGATGCCGGGGAGTGGGCCGCGGACTTCGACGCGACGCTCTCGGGCCACGCCTTCGGTGCCCACCGGACTCCGGCTGCGGCGCCAGGCAGAGAGGTGCGCTCGGGGTTCGGGCCGAAGCGGGCGCCGGGCGGGCGAGCGCCGCTGCGGCTCCTTGCAGCCCGCGCGTGGGGTCCCACCAGAGCGACATCCCCCGGGCGATCGGACCGAACGGGAACTTCCCGCGCCTCGAAAGACGCCCCTTGGAGTTCTCATCCGCGGGCGTGCCCCGATCGATCACCGTCCCCGCCCGGTCGTGGGATCGGGGGCGCCCGGTGGGGCGGGCAGTCCGGGTCACGCTGCGCCGCCCTGTCATAGGAGCCGCCCCGCAGTCTGCGGCGGCTGACACCGCGCGCCACCCGCCCGCCTCCTGCGGAACCGCAGCCCGGGCGAACCCGGCCGGCCGACGCGAGCGGAAGCCGCAGCGGCGCCCCCACCGGCGAACCCGGCGGCTTCGAATCGGTCCCCCTCCACCCCACCGGCGATGCCGTCCTCGTCAGAAGGTGTAGATCACTTCCGCGCCGGCGGTGAGCTGGCTTGGCGCGCCGAAGAGAAGGCGGTCCCCGTCCGAGATGAACAAATCGTCGGAGAAGCGGTCCACCGAAGCCCGGTCGTAGCGCAGCTCGCCGCGCAGCAGGAGTCCGTCCGCCAGGCGGTAATCGACCGTCCCCGTCAGCGACCAGAAGCGCGCCGACTCGTCCGGATCCCCCGGCCCCACCTGCGTCGCTCCTCCGGCGCGCAGGGCCGCGAGCGCGCTGGCGACGCCCACGAAGTCGCGGTCCGTACCGACCAGGTCCGCGCGCAGGGCGAGGCCGAGACGCTCGGTGATCGCGTATCGCAGCGAGGCCGCGACCCCGAAGATCTTGGGGTCGGTGCCGCCGGGCCCGTCGGTGGCCACGAAGCCGGCGTCCAGGTAGCCCGTGATCCGATCGCCGTCGTCGTAGCCCAGGACCGCGTTGATGCCGCGCGTGTCGATGCCCTCGTCGCCGAAGGCCTCGTGGCCGGTGTGCAGGTTGAGCGCCAGGGAGAAGGGCGCCAGGTCGAAGGCCGTGTGGAGGATCAGGGTCTTGCCGTCGTTGATCTCCGGCTGGTCCACGCCGAATCCATTCACCAGCAGCACACCCAGCGTACAGGCTACGCCGAGGCAGCTCCGCTCGTGGAAGGCCGCGACCCCCACGTGGTCGATGGGCTGCATGAGGTTGTACACATTGGAGCGGGAGATGTGCGGGTTGCCCGTGGCCTGGGCCACCTCGGCGCCGATGGTCGTGAAGAACTTTCCCGCCTGGAAACGCACGTCGCCGATGGGGGTCTCGGCGAGAACCTGGACGTAGGCCTGGCCCACGTAGAAGTTGTTTCCCCCGGCGCGGCCTCCCCCGGGCGTGTTTCCGGCGGGGAGCAGCCCGGCGATCTTCCCGAAGGCGAGGTCGGCCCGGAAGCCCGCTCGCCGTTCCGGCGACACGGGGCGCTCCAGCTCGATCCAGAGCTGGTCGAAGGAGAACTGATTCGCGTCGGGGGTGAACGGGTGGCTGAAGCCCGTGAGGCCCTGGTTGGCGCCGAGCAGGTTGTTGTTGTCCGGATCGTTCAGGTTGTACCAGTAGCTGGCGCTCACCCATCCTCCGACCTCCAGCTCGGCGAGCAGGCCTTCGAGGGCCGAGGTCGCGGCGGGCCCTCCGCGGTCGAGTCGATCCAGACGGTCCGCCAGCTCGGCGCTCCTCGCTTCGGCGGCTGCGAGTGCGTCGGAGGTGGCGCGCAGCCGGTCCTCCATCGCCGCGAGCGTCCGCTCGAGCTCCGCGAGCCCGGCGGGGCCGCCGGCGCCGGAGTCGGTTCCGGCGCGCGCGGATCGGTCGGTGGCGACGACCGCCAGGGCGAACAGGGCCAGGGCGGCCGCCGGTGCAATGGATCGCGGGATCATCGGGCCTCCTCCTCCATCGTGTCTGCAGCCCGGTCCGTGAACGGGCCGCCGCACCGGTTGTGCAACCGCCATGCCGCAGAGAGCGGGCGATCCGACGCGCCGCAGGAGGGAGCCCGGGCCGACTCCGGCACAGGGTCCGCCCGGTGCCCGCACCGCGGGCACCGGGCCCGGCCCGGTGCCACTCCGCCGGGCAGGACGCGGAGATCGGGAGAGCGTCGCCGTGGGTGGAGGCGGGCCCGGTCGCGGACAGCAACCGCGGGCAGGGGGGGATCCGCGGGGGTTCAGGGCGAGTAGCGCAGGGCCACCGCCGCTTCGGGCGTGTTCACCTGGAAGGTACAGGTCTCCTCGATGTACAGAAGGATCTGTCGATCGTCGTGGTCGAGGTATCC
>JALSIO010000500.1 GCA_026989995.1 Myxococcales bacterium | reverse complement strand
GGCGGTCGTGGAGCGCATCCACAAGCTCGAGGATGCCGGCGTGATCCGGGGGTACACGGCCGTCCTCGACGCGCGGCTCCTCGGGATGGACGTGACGGCCTTCATCGGGGTGAAGGTGGCCCATCCCCGCTCCGTGGAGGCCTTCCAGCGGGAGATGCTCCCGGTGCAGGAGGTGCTCGAGTGCCACCACGTCACCGGCGGGCACACGCTCCTGCTCAAGATCAAGACGGCGAGCACGGCGACGCTCGAGCGGCTCATCGACCGGATCCGCTCCATCCCCGGCGTGACGGAGACCGAGACCATGGTGGTGCTCTCGACCCAGACCGAGCGGTGGCGCCTGCCCCTCGCCGGCGGTGCCGGGCCCTCGCGCGCCCGCCGCGGCGGCGGGCGCGCGAGGCGGAGCCCGGGGGGCGACGAGCGCGAGGAGGCGCGACATGCCTGAGCGCATCCGGATGGGGCTTCCGCCCCGGCAGGGGCTCTACGATCCGGCCTTCGAGCACGACGCCTGCGGTGTCGGCTTCGTGGCCAACATCCGGGGCGAGCGGTCCCACGACGTGATCCGCAAGGGCATCCACGTGCTCGAGCGCCTCACCCACCGCGGGGCCTGTGGCTGCGACCCGGAGACCGGGGACGGCGCCGGGGTGCTGATCCAGCTTCCCGACCGCTTCTTCCGCAAGGAGGCCGACCGGCTCGGCTTCGCGCTCCCCGAGCCCGGGGGCTACGCCGTGGGCCAGGTCTTCCTGTCCACGGACCCGGCCGAGCGCCGCTTCCAGGAGGAGACCTTCGAGGCGATCGTCCGCGACGAGGGCCAGCGCGTGCTCGGCTGGCGCGACGTTCCCCACCACCCGGAGCGGATCGGGCGCATCGCGCGGGAGGGCATGCCGGTGATCCGGCAGCTGCTCGTCGCGGCGGCGCCCGAGCTCGACCAGGATGCCTTCGAGCGGAAGCTCTACGTCATCCGGCGGGTGATGGAGAATGCCGCTCGCCGGCGCGACGCCTTCTTCTACGTCCCGAGCCTCTCCTCCCGGACCCTCGTCTACGGCGGGATGCTGACGGCCGAACAGATCGAGCCCTTCTACCCGGACCTGCTCGACCCGGACATCGAGTCGGCGCTCGCCCTCGTCCACTCGCGCTACAGCACCAACACCTTCCCGACCTGGGACCTCGCCCAGCCCTTCCGCTACCTGGCCCACAACGGCGAGATCAACACCCTCCGGGGCAACCGCAATGCCATGCGAGCGCGCGAGGGGACCCTGCGCTCGGCGCTCTTCGGCGACGACCTGCCGAAGATCTTCCCCATCATGAAGGAGGGAGCGAGCGACTCGGCCCAGTTCGACAACGCACTCGAGTTCCTCGCCCTCGCCGGGCGCGAGCTGCCCGAAGCCATCCTCATGATGATCCCGGAGGCGTGGGAGAACCACGAGGCCATGGATCCGGAGAGGAAGGCCTTCTACGAGTACAAGTCCTTCCTGATGGAGCCCTGGGACGGGCCCGCCTCCATCGCCTTCACCGATGGCCGCAAGATCGGGGCCGTGCTCGACCGAAACGGTCTACGGCCCTCCCGGTACATCGTCACGCGCGACGGCTTCGTGGTGATGGCCTCCGAGGTGGGCGTGCTCCCGGTCGAGCCCGAGAACGTGCTGGTCAAGGAGAGGCTCCACCCCGGCCGGATCTTCTTCGTCGACCTCGAGCAGGGGCGGATCATCGACGACGAGGAGATCAAGGCGGAGTACGTCGCCCGCAAGCCCTACCGGACCTGGGTCGAGACGCGACGGGTGCTCCTCGAGCACCTCGATCCGCCCCGGGAGGTCCCGCCGCCGCTCCCGCCGGAGCAGCGCTTCCGCCTGCAGCAGGTCTTCGGCTACACCGCCGAGGACCTGCGCATCCTGATCGCCCCGATGGCGGCGCAGGGCAAGTGGGCCCTCGGGTCGATGGGGGAGGACGCGGCCCTCGCCTGCCTCTCGGATCGGCCGCAGCTGCTCTACCGCTACTTCAAGCAGCTCTTCGCGCAGGTCACCAACCCGGCCATGGACTCCATCAACGAGCGGCCGGTGATGAGCCTCTACTCGACCCTCGGCTACGAGAAGAACCTCCTCGAGGAGACCGAGGAGCACGCCGAGATGCTCCGGCTCGACCGGCCGGTGCTGCGCAACGAGGAGCTCGCCCGGATCCGCGAGATGCGCCGCCCCGGCTTCTCGGTGCGGACCCTCGACGCGGTGTTCAAGCCCGCGGAGGGCGGAGAGGCCCTGGTCGCCGCCCTCGATCGGCTCTGTGCCGAGGCGTCGGCCGCCATCGACGAGGGCGCGAACCTCCTCATCCTCTCCGACCGCGGTGTGGATGCGGACCGGGCACCCATCCCCATGCTGCTGGCGATCGGGGCCGTGCACCACCACCTCGTGCGGGAGGCCAAGCGCACCCGCTG
>JALSIO010000499.1 GCA_026989995.1 Myxococcales bacterium | reverse complement strand
CCCACACCGAGGCGGTGCGCGAGCTCCGGATCGTGGAGGCCCTCCTGCCGGACCACCTGGATCTCGAGGTAGTGGTTGCCCGAGCCGAGGGTCCCGACCTGCTCGATGCCGCGCTCGAGCGCGCGCTCGCTCACCTTGTCGGGATCGGCGCCCGGGAAGCAGCCCCGCGACTCCGTCCGCTCGAGGTCCGCCGGCGTGCCGTAGCCCTCGCGGACGGCGAAGCCCGCCCCCTCGCGGAGCAGGGCCCGGAAGCGGCTCCGGGTGAGCCGCAGGAAGCCCCGGGATCCGACGCCCGCCGGAACCCGTTCGGCGAGGGTGTCCACGAGCTCCCGCAGCCGCGGCCGGACCTCGTCGATCCGAAGCCGGGTGCGGACGAGGCGCATGCCGCAGTTGATGTCGAAGCCGATCCCGCCCGGCGAGATCACGCCGCTGCGGGGATCCATGGCGGCCACGCCGCCGATGGGGAACCCGTAGCCCCAGTGGGCGTCGGGCATGCAGCAGCTCGCCTCCACGATCCCCGGCAGCGTCGCCACGTTCGCCGCCTGCGCGAAGACCTGCTCGTCCATCTCGGCGAGAAGGCGCTCCGTGGCGAAGACCCGCACCGGGACCCGCATGCCCGGGCGGAAGCCCACCGGAAGCTCGTAGAGAGCCGGCCCCATGCGCCGGATCATGGCAGGTTCAGCCATGGAATCCTCCACGCGCTCCGACACCGGAGCCCGAGGAGCCGGGCCCCGGGCTCCGCGTTCCCGGCACCACGGCCGGGGAGCCGGGTCGCGACCCGACTCGGAAGGGGCGAGGGCGGCGACGAGGGCGAGATCGCGTTCGCGGATCTCATCCACGTCGAAGCGACGGGCCGCCGCCGCCATCCGCGTGAGCGCCATCCCGAGCTTCATGGGCGGCTGGGTCTCGCCCCGCTTCGCGCAGTGGAAGCGTACCGGGTTGATGCGGGCGACGACCAGATTCCGGAGGTAGGGCGAGCGGAAGCCGCGCTTGCGGAGCTTGTCGACCACCGTCGCCACGAGGCGGTCCACCTCGAGGAGCCGCGCCGCGTGGCCCTCGCGTTCGCGGAGGCTCGCCGGGAACGTCCGGGTGGAGAAGCGGTCGAGCTTCCGGAGAACCGGGGCGTAGGCACCTCCGGGGAAGCGGGCCACGCGCTCGCAGGCGACGCCGAGGGCCAGGAGCTCCGGCGACTCGAGCTCCGCGGCGAACTCGGCCCCGGCCGCCCGGGGATGGCGGGCGGCGAGCTCCCGCGCCATCCGGATGGCCTCGAGGCTCCGGTCCTTCAGGTTGTGGGCCTTCTCGGTGTTGAGGGGCAGGATCTCGAAGGCGAGGGCCTCGTCCGGTGAGAGCAGGGCCGGGACTGCGCGGAGCCCGAGGATCCGGGCCGAGGCCAGGCGGTGCCGCCCGTTGGGGGAGCCCGCGCGCCCTCCTTCGCCCGGGTGGCCTTCCGACGCGCGGCCACGGGCTGCTCCTTCCTCCTCGCCCCCGTCCGCGCGCGGCCGGGCGTCCGTCCCGGGTGTCAGTCGATCGGACCCTGATAGACCTCGACGAACCGCTTGAGGGCGTCCGGCGGCACCGCGAGGTTGGCCTCCTTGCTCGTCCGCAGGCAGACCGTAAACGGTGCGTCGGCCTCCCGCGCGCGGGCGAGGGCCCGCTCGAGCTCCGCCTCGGTCCCGGCGAAGGCCGATTCGCAGCCGAGGCCCGCGGCGGCGAGGTCGTAGCGGACCTCGCCGATCTCGGTGCCCACCGTGCGCCCGTAGAGCATCCGCGGGTTGGGCTCCTCCATGCTCCAGGCTCCCTCGGCAAAGACCACCGTCACCACCGGAAGCTCCTCCCGGGCCGCGGTCTGCAGCTCCATGAAGTGGAAGCCGGCCGCGCCGTCCCCGGTCACGCACACCACCCGCCGATCCGGGCAGGCCAGACGCGCGCCCACCGCGGCGGGGATGCCCGTGCCGAGCATCCCGAGCTCGAAGATGCCGAGGTAGGAGCGCGGGCCGGTGGGGGGCAGGAACCAGTTGGCCCAGAGCGAGGTGTTGCCGCCGTCGGTCACGTAGATGGCCTCGCGGCCGAAGGCCTCGCCGATGACGCGCATCGCCCGGGCGGGGTGGAGTCCGGAGCCGTGCCAGTCGTCCACCCGCGCCTCGATCTCGCGGCGCTCCCGCTTCCAGGCCTCCTGGTAGCCCGGAAGGTCCGGCCGCGTGCGGGGCGAACCCCCCCGCTTCTCGAGCACCTCGACGAGCTCCGGGAGGGTCGGCCCGAGGTCGGCGACGATGCCGAGGGCGAGCGGGCGCGTGACCCCGAAGGAGGTGGGGTCCACGTCGATCTGGACGATCCGCTGGCGGTCGGGGTCGCCCCAGTACTTGTCGTAGGGCAGGTCGAGGTTGCCGAGCCGGGTGCCGAGGGCGAGCACCACGTCGGCCTCGCGGCG
>JALSIO010000498.1 GCA_026989995.1 Myxococcales bacterium | reverse complement strand
CTCCTCGATGTGGATCGAGGTGAACGAATCGTCCTTGACCACCCGTTCGGAGATGAGGATGGAGTCCTCGAAGTTGTAGCCGCCCCAGGGCATGAAGCCGACGAGCACGTTGCGCCCGAGTGCGAGCTCCCCGAACTCAGTGGACGGGCCGTCGGCGATCACCTGCCCCTTCCGCACCCGATCCCCGCGCCGCACGATGGGGCGCTGGTTGATGCAGGTGTTCTGGTTCGACCGCTGGTACTTGACGAGATTGATGATGTCGACGTGCGACCCCTCGAGCTCGTCGTCCTCGTCCGGCTTGATGACGATGCGCGAGGCGTCTGCCGAGACCACCACGCCGTCTCGCTTCGCGACCACCGTGACGCCGGAATCGCGGGCCACGGAGGCCTCCATTCCCGTGCCCACCAGCGGCGCCTCGGTGCGCATCAGCGGAACCGCCTGCCGCTGCATGTTGGAACCCATGAGGGCGCGGTTGGCGTCGTCGTTCTCGAGGAAGGGAATGAGGGAGGCCGCCACCGAGACCAGCTGGTTCGGGGAGACGTCCATCAGGTCCACCTCTTCCGGGCCGACGATGACGAAGTCTCCGCCCCGACGGGCCGAGATCTGATCGCGGGTGAAGCGCCCCTCCTCGTCGATGGGCGCATTGGCCTGGGCGATGGTGAGTGTCTCCTCGTCGAGCGCCGAGAGGTAGCGAACCTCGTCCGTCACCCGACCGTCCTTCACGATCCGGTACGGCGTCTCGATGAAGCCATAGTCGTTCACCCGCGCGTAGGTGGAAAGCGAGGCGATGAGTCCGATGTTGGGCCCTTCGGGGGTCTCGATCGGGCAGATCCGCCCGTAGTGCGTCGGGTGCACGTCACGCACCTCGAAGCCCGCCCGCTCGCGCGTGAGGCCACCGGGCCCGAGCGCCGACAGCCGCCGCTTGTGGGTGACCGCCGAGAGCGGGTTGGTCTGGTCCATGAACTGCGAGAGCTGGCTCGAGCCGAAGAACTCCTTGATCACCGCAGAAACCGGCTTCGAGTTGATGAGGTCGTGGGGCATGAGCGTCTCGATCTCCTGGAGCGACATCCGCTCCTTGATCGCGCGCTCCATGCGGACGAGACCGATGCGGTACTGGTTCTCGAGCAGCTCTCCGACCACCCGCACCCGGCGGTTTCCGAGGTGGTCGATGTCGTCGATGCGCTTGTTCGGGTCGGTCCCGGACTTGAGGTCGACGAGGTAGCGAACCGCCTCGAGGATGTCCTCGCGCCGGAGAACGGGCAGCTCCGCGAGCGCGATTTCCACCACCGGCCCATCCGGCCCCTCGGGCCGGAACTCGACGAGCTGGTTCGGGTCGAAGCCGAGCTTGTGGTTGATCTTGAGCCGACCCACCCGGGAGAGGTCGTAGCGCTCCGGGTTGAAGAAGAGGTTGTAGAAGAGGTTCTTCGCCGTATCGAGGGTGGGCGGATCCCCCGGCCGCAGGCGCCGGTAGATGTCGATGATGGCCTCCTCCTGGGTGACGGTCTTGTCCGCAGCCAGCGTGTCGTGGATCGCCGTTCCCTTGAGGATGGGATCGAGGTAGAGGAGGCGGAACTCCGTCTTTCCGCGCGCCCGAAGCTCCTCGAGGTGCTCCTGGGTGATGACCTCGTTGACCTCGAGGAGGACCTCGCCCGTGTTCTCGTCGACGATGTCCTCGGGCGCCACGCGCTTGACGGCGTCGTCGCGGACGATGTCCTCGACGCCGATCGGAATCCACTCGATTCCCGCTTCCCGAATGCGGCGCACCATGGCCCGGGTGAACTTGCGGTCCTTCCGGGCGAGCACCTTGCCGGAGTCGTCCTTCACGTCCCGCGTGCAGCGCTGCCCGATCAGGTCGTCCCAGTTCTCGAGCTTCTTGAAGTACTTGCGGCCTTCGATCCGGATCGTCTCCGGGGTGTAGAAGAGCTGGAGAAGCTCCTCCGCCGTGTAGCCGAGGGCCTTCAGGAGCACCGTGGCGTAGATCTTCCGCCTGCGGTCGATGCGCGCGTAGACGAGGTCCTTGTGATCGAACTCGAAGTCGAGCCAGGAACCGCGGTAGGGGATGATCCGGCAGGAGTAGAGCTTCTTGCCCGCCGCCGAGACGGCCGAGGAGGTGCTGCTGTCGTAGAAGATGCCCGGCGAGCGGTGGAGCTGGGAGACGATCACCCGCTCCGTCCCGTTGATGATGAAGGTCCCGTTCTCGGTCATGATCGGAATCTCGCCGAAGTAGACCTCCTGCTCCTTGACGTCCCGGATCACCTCGGAGCCACCGCTGTCCTCCCGGGTGACGAGCCGGATCGTCACCTTGAAGGGCGCGGCGTAGGTCATGCCCCGCTGCAGGCATTCCTGGATGTCGTACTTCGGCTCCTCGAGGGTGTACCCCACGAACTCGAGGGAGGCGGTGTCATTGAAGTCCCGGATCGGAAAGATGGACTTGAACACCGCCTGCAGGCCCACGTCCTCGCGCTTCTCCGGAGCCACCCGGAGCTGAAGGAAGCGCTCGAAGCTCTGCCGCTGGATGTCGACCAGGTTGGGGATCGGCAGGACCGACTCGATCTTCGAGAAGTCCTTGCGCACGCGGGGGGCGTTCTCGGTGAAATGGATCTCAGCCACGGGTGGGTCGTCCTCCCAGTGAGACGCGGGAAGCAGCCGGCGCGGAGCGGGGCCGAGGGGCACCCTCCGTCGCAATCGGGGACCTTGCGGGGGCCGGGCAGGCGCCGGGCGCAGGCCCCCTCTCGAGCACCCGCAGCCCGAAGGCAGGGCGCCTCGCGGGGCAGCGCCCGGTCTTCGGGCGGCCCGATCGGAACGCGGGGTTCCTACTTGATGTCGACCTGACCACCGGCGCCTTCGATCTTCTCCTTGATCTCGTTGGCCTCTTCCTTGGTCACGCCTTCCTTGATCGGCTTCGGAGCGCCTTCGACGAGCTCCTTGGCCTCCTTCAGCCCGAGGCCGGTGATGGCTCGGACCTCCTTGATGACCTGGATCTTCTTGTCGCCGGGGGAGAGCAGGATCACGTCGAACTCGTCCTTCTCCTCGGCGGGGGCGGCCTCGGCCCCGGGCGCCGCCGCGGCCACCGCCACCGGCGCCGCCGCCGACACGCCCCACTTCTCCTCCAGCATCTTGGCGAGCTCGGCCGCCTCCATGACGGTGAGCTCGGAGAGCTGGTCCACGATCGCGTTGAGATCCGCCATTGCCTGTGATCCTTCCCTTCGTCCGCCCCGCGCGGCGGAGCGATTGGCCGGCGACGGGCCGGGCGGGCCCGCTGCCGGGTCGTTCTGCGACACCGATCAGGCGGCGCCGCCCTCTTCGAGCTGCGCCCGGCGCGCCTCGATCAGCCGGGCGAGCTGCCCTCCGGGCGCGGCGAGCACCCGGGCGATCTGCCCCGCCGGCGCCTGGAGGAGTCCCACGAGCCTGGCGCGCAGCTCCTCGAGGCTGGGAAGCGTGGCGAGCGTGGCCACTTCCTGGGGCCCCACCGGCTTCCCCTCCACGAGCCCGCCCCGGATCTCGAAGACCTCGTGCTGCTTCGCGAACTCCACGAGCACCTTGGCGAGGCCCACGGGATCGCTGAAGGAGAGCGCCACCGCCGTGGGGCCCTGGAAGAGATCCGCCGCCTGCTCCACGGCGAGCCCCTCGGCCGCCCGCCGCAGCAGCGTATTCTTGGCCACGCGGTAGGCGTAGGCCCCGGCACCGGCCTTCCGAAGCTCGGAGCGGAGCTGGTTGGCCGCGGCCACATCGATGCCGCGGTAGTCCGCCACGATGAGGCCGTTGGCCCGGCCGAACTGCTCCCGCAGCTCCTCCACGAGCTGCTGCTTCCGTTGACGGGTGAGCACGATCCCCTCCGAACCGCCTACGCGGCCTCGAGCTTGTTCGGGTCGAGGCGAATGCCCGGGCTCATGGTCGAGGACACGGCCGCCTTCTTGAGGTAGGTCCCCTTCGCCGCGGCCGGCTTCGCCCGGATCACCGCGTCCACCAACGCCGCCGCGTTCTCCGCGAGCTGCTCGGCCGAGAAGGAGAGGCGGCCCACGGGGGCGTGGACGATGCCCGCCTTGTCCACCCGGTACTCGACCTTCCCGGCCTTGGTCTCGCGGACGGCCTGGGCCACGTCCTGGGTCACGGTTCCGAGCTTCGGGTTCGGCATCAGTCCCCGCGGGCCCAGAATCCGCCCGAGGCGGCCCACCACGCCCATCATGTCGGGGGTGGCGATCACGCGATCGAAGTCGAGCCAGCCCTCCTCCTGGATCTTCCGGGCCAGATCCTCTCCGCCCACGTAGTCGGCCCCGGCCTCCCGGGCCGCCTGCTCCTTCTCGCCCCTGGCGAAGACGAGCACGCGGACCTCCCTGCCACGGCCGTGGGGCAGCACGATGGCACCCCGCACCATCTGGTCGGCGTGCTTCGGGTCCACCCCGAGGTTGATGGCGATGTCCACGCTCTCGTCGAAGTTCGCGTGGGGCAGGTCCTTGAGGAGCTCCATGGCCTCCCGGAGGCTGTAGAGCCTCGAGCGGTCGATCCGCTCGAGGGCCGCCCGCATCCGCTTGCTCGGCTTCATGACCGGCTCCTAGGCCTCGACCTCGATTCCCATCGAACGGGCCGTCCCCTCGACGATGCGCATGGCGGCCTCCACATCGTGGGCGTTCAGATCGGGCATCTTCATCTCGGCGATCTCGCGCACCTGAGCCTTCGTCACCCGACCGACCTTGGTGCGATTGGGCTCCCCGGATCCCTTCGCGATCCGCGCCGCGCGCTTGAGCAGCACCGCCGCCGGCGGCGTCTTGAGCTCGAAGGTGAAGCTCCGGTCCGCGTACACGGTGATCACGGCCGGAATGATCAGCCCCTGCTGGTCCTGCGTGCGCGCATTGAACGCCTTGCAGAACTCCATGATGTTCACGCCGTGCTGGCCGAGGGCCGGCCCCACCGGGGGCGAGGGGTTCGCCTGCCCGGCCGGGCACTGGAGCTTGACCACGGCCACGACCTTCTTCGCCACGGGGCCTCTCCTCTACGCCTTCTCGACCTGCATGTAGTCGAGCTCCACCGGGGTGGCCCGACCGAAGACCTGCACCATGACCCGCACCTTCTCCCGCTCGGGGCGCACCTCGTCCACGAAGCCCGAGAAGTTCGCGAAGGGCCCGGAGATCACCCGCACGTTCTCGCCCTCCTCGAAGTGGATCTTGGGCTTGGGCTTGGCGGCACCCTCCTTCATCTGCTGGGTCATCCGCGCCACCTCCTCATCGGAGATGGGGGTGGGCCGTGTTCCTCCACCCACGAAGCCGGTGATCTTCGGCGTGTTGCGAACGATGTGCCAGGTCTCGTCGTTGAGCACCATGCGCACCAGGATGTAGCCGGGGAAGAACTTCCGCCGGGAGGTGCGCTTCTGCCCCTTCACGACCTCGACCACCTGCTCCTCGGGGATCAGGACCTCGTCGAAGAGGTCTGCCTTCCCGGCGAGCTTGGCGCGCTCGAGAAGGCTCTGCTTGGCGCGGGTCTCGTGCCCCGAGTAGGTGTGCACGATGTACCACTTCTTCTCGGGGCCCGCGGGCGTCGCCGCCTTCGGGGCCTCGGCCTCCGACCCTCCGGCCTCACTCGAGTCCTCCGCGCCCCGGGCGGCCTCGGCGGCCTCCTCCGGAACGCCTCCTTCCGGGCCCACCGTCCCCGCGCCCGCGGTCTCCCCGGCGGCCGCCTCCGCGGGCACGGGTGCCTGCGTGCCGGCGCCGGGGGCTGCGGTGTCGGTCACCCGGCCCTGCTCATTTCGCTCGCGGGTGTCGGGATCCACCATCGATCTACCTCAGGGCAGGACCCACCGGACCATCCAGTTGAAGACGAAGTCCGAGACCCCGAGCACCAGGCTCACGATCGCGACCACGACCAGGACTCCGATGGTCCCGCCCACGTACTCCTCGCGGCTCGGCCACGTGATCTTGTTGAACTCCGCTCGAACCTCGGTCAGGTACGCGCGGGCGTCCTCGACCCAGGCGGCCGGACTCCACTCCACCTCGAGGCCTCCCCTCTCCCGCTCCGGCGATCCGGACCATCCCGGCTGCCTCCACCGGGAGCCGCGTGGCAGGCGCGGAGGGACTCGAACCCCCAACCCCCGGTTTTGGAGACCGGTGCACTACCAATTGTGCTACGCGCCTAGTCCACGAGGTCCCCGCGGCCTCATCCCGACCCGCCCGGTCGGAGGCCGGCGCGGGACCCCACCTACTCCAGGATCTCGCTGACGACGCCGGCGCCGACGGTGCGGCCGCCCTCGCGGATCGCGAAGCGGAGCTCCTTGTCCATCGCGATCGGCTTCGTCAACTCCACCGTCAGCTCCACGTTGTCCCCGGGCATCACCATCTCCGTCCCCTCGGGAAGATGCGCCACGCCCGTCACGTCCGTCGTCCGGAAGTAGAACTGCGGACGGTAGCCCTCGAAGAAGGGCGTGTGACGGCCCCCCTCCTCCTTCGTCAGCACGTACACCTGCGCCTTGAACTTCGTGTGCGGCGTGATCGAACCGGGCTTCGCCAGAACCTGGCCCCGCTCCACCTCGTCCTTCCCCGTCCCGCGAAGCAGACAGCCCACGTTGTCCCCGGCCTGACCCTCGTCGAGAATCTTCCGGAACATCTCCACACCCGTCACCACCGTCTTCTGCGTCGGACGGATCCCCACGATCTCCACCTCGTCCCCCGTGTGGATCACGCCCTGCTCGATCCGACCCGTCACCACCGTCCCGCGACCCGTGATCGAAAACACGTCCTCGATCGGCATCAGGAAGGGCCTGTCCAGCGCACGCTCCGGCTCCGGAATCGTCGAGTCCAGCGCATCCATGAGCTCATCGATGCACTTGTTCGCCTCGTCGTCGTCCGGATTCTCCAGAGCCCGAAGCGCGCTCCCCTTGATGATCGGAATCTCGTCCCCGGGAAACTCGTAGCTCGAAAGAAGCTCCCGAACCTCCAGCTCCACCAGCTCCAGAAGCTCCTCGTCGTCCACCTGGTCCACCTTGTTCAGGAAGACCACGATGTGAGGAACGTTCACCTGGCGCGCCAGAAGCACGTGCTCCCGCGTCTGCGGCATCGGACCGTCCGCCGCACTCACCACCAGAATCGCACCGTCCATCTGCGCCGCGCCCGTGATCATGTTCTTCACGTAGTCCGCATGACCCGGACAGTCCACGTGCGCGTAGTGACGAGTCTCCGTCTGGTACTCCACGTGCGCCGTCGCAATCGTGATCCCGCGCTCCCGCTCCTCCGGAGCCTTGTCGATCTGGTCGAAGGGCGTGAAGTCCGCAAGTCCCCTCTTCGCCTGACGCTGCGTGATCGCCGCCGTCAGCGTGGTCTTCCCGTGGTCCACGTGACCAATCGTCCCCACGTTCACGTGCGGCTTCGTCCTCTCGAACTTCTCCTTGGCCATGATCTCCTGACTCTCCTGGCTGGACCGGACGCGCGGCCCGGGTCACCATCCCGTGCCCCGGAGGATCGTCTGCAGGACGGCCTCCGGAACCTGCGTGTAGTGCGAGAACTGCATCGTGAACGTGGCCCGCCCCTGCGTCAGCGAGCGGAGGCTGTTCACGTACCCGAACATGGTCGCCAGCGGAACCAGTGCCCGGATCACCTGCTGGCCGCCCCGGGAGTCGAAGCCGGTGATCTGCCCGCGGCGGCCGTTCAGGTCGCCCTGGACGGCGCCCACGAACTCCTCGGGGGTCACCACCTCCACCTCCATGGTCGGCTCGAGCAGCACCGGCCCGGCCTCGCGCAGGCCCTCGCGCATGGCCATCGAGCCGGCGATCTTGAAGGAACGCTCCGAGGAGTCGACCTCGTGGAAGGCGCCGTCCGTGAGCGCCACCCGCACGTCCACCACCGGGTACCCGGCGAGCTCGCCGCTCTGGCAGACCTCCTCGCACCCCTGGCGGACCGCCGGGACGAACTCCTTCGGCACCACGCCGCCTCGTGTCTCGTCGGAGAAGGCGAAGCCCGCTCCGGGCTCGCCCGGCTCCACCCTGAGCTTGACCACCGCAAAGTCCCCGGCGCCGCCCGTCTGCCTGATGTAACGGGCCTCGACCTCGGCAATGCGGCTCACGGTCTCCTTGTAGGCGACCTGCGGGCGCCCCACGTTCGCATCCACCCCGAACTCCCGCACCAGCCGGTCGACGATCACCTCGAGGTGAAGCTCGCCCATCCCCGAGACCAGCGTCTGGCCGGTCTCCTCGTCGATGGTGACCCGGAAGGTCGGGTCCTCGCGGGAGAGCCGCTCGAGAGCCTGCGCGAGCTTCTCCATGTCGGCCTGGGTCCGCGGCTCGATGGCGATGGAGATGACCGGCTCGGGGAAGTCCATCGGTTCGAGGAAGATGGGGTGCCGCGGGTCGCAGAGGGTGTCGCCGGTCACCGAGAGCTTGAGGCCCACCGCGGCCACGATGTCGCCGGCACGGGCCTCGTCGATCTCCTGCCGCTTGTTGGCGTGCATCCGGAGCAGGCGGCCGATGCGCTCCTTCCTGCCCTTTCGGGAGTTCAGGATCATCTGTCCGCTTTTCACGGTCCCCGAGTAGACCCGCAGGTAGGAGAGGTGGCCCACGTGGCGGTCGGTCATGAGCTTGAAGACCAGGGCCGCGAAGGGCTCGTTCGGATCCGCCCGGCGCACCTCGGTGCGGGTGCGTCCCCGCTCCTCGACCAGGCCCTCCACCGGGGGCACGTCGAGGGGCGAGGGCAGGTAGTGGACGATGCCGTCGAGCAGCGGCTGCACGCCCTTGTTGCGGAAGGCAGCCCCGCAGAACACCGGGACGAGCGCGAGCTCCAGGGTGGCCTGCCGGAGGGCCTTCCGGATCTGGTCGGGCGAGATGGGCTCTCCTTCGAGGTACCGGGCGAGGAGCTGCTCGTCGAAGTCGGCCGCGGCCTCCAGGACGGTCTCCCGCGCGGCGGCGGCCGCATCGCGGAGATCCTCGGGAATCGGCTCCACCGACCAGGTCTCCCCGCTGCCCTCGTCCGGCCAGATCAGGGCCTCCTCGGTCACCAGGTCGATCACGCCGCGGAACCCGGCCTCGCTTCCCACCGGGATCTGGAGGGCGACCGGCCGGGCACCGAGGCGCTCGCGCATCATCTCGAGGACGCGGAAGAAGTCCGCCCCCACCCGGTCCATCTTGTTCACGAAGGCGACGCGGGGCACCCGGTAGCGGTCCGCCTGGCGCCAGACCGTCTCCGACTGCGGCTCCACGCCGCCCACCCCGCAGAAGACGGCCACCGCGCCGTCGAGCACCCGCAGCGATCGCTCCACCTCGACCGTGAAGTCCACGTGGCCGGGGGTGTCGATGATGTTGATCCGGTGGTCCTTCCAGAAGCAGGTGGTGGCGGCGGAGGTGATGGTGATGCCGCGCTCCTGCTCCTGCTCCATCCAGTCCATGACGGCCGCGCCGTCGTGCACCTCTCCCATCCGGTGGCTGACACCGGTGTAGTAGAGGACGCGCTCGGTGGTCGTCGTCTTCCCGGCATCGATGTGCGCCATGATGCCGATATTGCGCGTCCGCTCGAGAGGGTGCGACTGCGACATCTTCCCAGTTGGCAATCAGGCCCGGCGACCTGCCGGGCCCGGCTGCTCCTCCTGCTACCAGCGGTAGTGGGCAAAGGCCTTGTTCGCCTCCGCCATCCGGTGGGTATCCTCGCGCTTCTTCACCGCCTCGCCCCGCTCGTTGGCGGCGTCGATGATCTCGTCGGCGAGGCGCTCCTTCATGCTCTTGCCCCTGCGGGCCCGGGCGTACTGCGCCAGCCAGCGCATGGCCAGCGACTGGGCCCGCTCGGGGCGGATCTCCACCGGCACCTGGTAGGTGGCTCCGCCCACCCGGCGGCTTTTCACCTCGACCCGGGGCCGGATGTTGTCGAGCGCGCGGCGGAACATGCTGAGCGGCTCGTTGCGGGTCTTGCTCTCGATGATCTCGAAGGCGCCGTAGACGATCCGCTCGGCCGTGCTCTTCTTTCCGTCCCACATGAGGACATTCGTGAAGCGCGCGACCGTGCGATCCCCGTACTTGGAGTCGGGATCGATCTTGCGCTTGGGAACTTCGCGACGTCTGGGCATCGGTGTCCTGCTCTCCCGGGCCGGCCTCGGTCGGCCCGCGCTTGCCGCCTACTTGGGCCGCTTGGCCCCGTACTTGGACCGTCCGCGGTGTCGCCCCTCCACGCCCGTGGCGTCGAGGGTCCCCCGCACGATGTGGTACCGGACGCCCGGCAGATCCTTGACCCGCCCGCCCCGGACGAGCACCACCGAGTGCTCCTGGAGGTTGTGCCCCACCCCGGGGATGTAGGCGTTCACCTCGCGACCGTTGGTGAGCCGTACCCGGGCCACCTTCCGAAGCGCGGAGTTGGGCTTCTTCGGGGTGGTGGTGAACACCCGAAGGCAGACCCCGCGTTTCTGCGGGCACGACTCGAGGTCCGGAGACTTGGAACCGGCCCGCTTCGCCGCGCGCCCCCTGCGCACCAGCTGCTGGATCGTAGGCATGCTCGCTCCACGCGAAGACGCCGCTCCCCCTTGGCCGATCCCGCACCGCGAAGAGACCGGAGGGACCCCCTCGGGCAACCTGCTTCGCAGAGGCGGGGACGGACCGCAGGCAGGAGCGGCCTGGAACCCGAAAACCGCCGCATTCTAACGAGCTTGCGCCCCCTGTCAACGCGCCGCCGGGCGCTGCGGGGGTGCCGGACGGCGGCGTCGGGCACGTGGCCCGGGCCGCCCGGTGCCCCGCGGGGCAAGACGCCCCGACCGGTGGGACGCAGCGAGCCGCCGGCCGCCGGGGCTGCCCGGGGGCGGCCGGGTCTACCGGGCCTGCCGGGCCGAGCCGGAGAGCGCGAGATCCCGGTCCGATCGAGTCCGGTCCGGTCAAGCCCGGCAGTCGGATGAGGCCCGGCCCCGTCCGGTTCGCCTCGGCGGTCCGTGGGGCCACCCCGCGCGGAGCCCCCTGCCCGACGCGGCCCCGGGGGCCGTGCCCCGGCCGACTACCCCTCGACGGGCGGGCCGGACTCCCCGGGCTCCGCCCGGACCACCGGCCCCGGCTCCCCGGGCTCCGCACCCGCGGGCGCCGCCCCCTCCACCGGGGAGGCCGGCCATGCCGCCGCGGCCGCCGTGGCCTCGGCCTCCTCCTCGGCGCGGATCCTCTCGAGGATCTCGGGGGGGGCGTCGATCTGGATGCCGATGTTCTGGTACCGGGCCATGCCGGTCCCGGCGGGAATCAGCCGGCCCATGATCACGTTCTCCTTGAGCCCGTGGAGCCGGTCCACCTTGCCCCAGATCGCCGCCTCGGTCAGCACCTTGGTCGTCTCCTGGAAGGAGGCCGCGGAGATGAACGACTCGGTCGAGAGCGAGGCCTTCGTGATGCCGAGCAGAAGCGGCTCCGCCTGGGCCGGCTGCTTGCCCTCGGCCTCCGCCTTGCGATTGATCTCGTCGAAGACGTGGCGCTCGACCTGCTCACCCACGAGGAGGTCCGTGTCGCCGGGATCGGTGACCTTCACCTTCCGCAGCATCTGGCGGACGATCACCTCGATGTGCTTGTCGTTGATCTTCACGCCCTGCAGCCGGTACACCTCCTGGACCTCGTCGACCAGGTACTTGGCCAGCTCCTTCTCGCCCTTGATGCGGAGGATGTCGTGCGGATTGCTGGAGCCGTCCTGAAGCGGCTCGCCGGCCCGCACCCGGTCCCCCTCGTGCACACTGATGTGCTTGCCCTTGGGGATCAGGTATTCCTTGGGCTCCGCGCCCTCGACCTCCGGCGTGACGATCACCCGCCGTTTGCCGCGCGAATCCGGACCGAAGGAGACGATGCCGTCGATCTCGGAGACGATGGCGAACTCCTTGGGCTTTCTCGCTTCGAAGAGCTCGGCCACGCGAGGCAGGCCGCCGGTGATGTCCTTCGTCTTGGCGATCTCCCGCGGGATCTTGGCGAGGACGTCGCCGGCATGGACCTCCTCGCCCTGGTTCACCACGAGGAAGGAGCCCACGGGGAGCAGCGCCTGGTAGCGCACCTCGCCGGAGGCGTCTCGCACCAGCACCCGCGGGCGCAGCTCCGGATCCTTCGACTCGATGATCACCTTCGAGGACAGGCTGGTGAACTGGTCCACCTGCTCCTGCATGGTGACGCCTTCGATGATGTCGGCGAACTCCACCACGCCGCTGGCCTCGGAGAGGATGGGATTCGCGAAGGGGTCCCACTCCAGCAGCACCGTGCCCCGAGTCACCTCCTGGCCGTCCTCGACCTTGACCGCCGCACCGTAGACCACCGGGTAGCGCTCCCGCTCCCGGCCGCCGCGGTCGAAGATCCCCACCTCGCCGTTCCGGTTCATGCAGATCCGGCGACCCTGCCGGTCCGTCACCATTCGCACGTTGTGCAGACGGACGGTGCCGTCGCTGGCCGCCTCGGTGTGGGAGGCCTCCGCTCGCCTGGTGGCGGTGCCGCCGATGTGGAAGGTCCGCATCGTGAGCTGCGTGCCGGGCTCGCCGATCGACTGGGCCGCCACCACGCCGACGGCCTCGCCGAGGTTGACCAGCTCACCCCGGGCGAGATCCCGCCCGTAGCAGAGCTGGCACACGCCCCGCGGGACCTCGCAGGTCAGGACCGAGCGGATGCGCACCCGCTCGATGCCGGCCTGCTCGATGATCCGAACGCGCTCCTCGTCGATCTCGAGGCCGGCGGGAACCAGCACCGTTCCCTCCACCGGATCCACCACGTCCTCGAGGGTGACGCGGCCGAGGATGCGCTCCCCGATCGACTCGATGATCTCGCCGCCTTCCACGAGCGGCCCCATCTCGAGACCATCCGAGGTCCCGCAATCCGCCTCCCGGACGATCACGTCCTGTGCGACGTCCACCAGCCGGCGGGTCAGGTAGCCCGAGTTGGCGGTCTTGAGCGCGGTGTCCGCGAGACCCTTGCGCGCGCCGTGGGTCGAGATGAAGTACTGGAGCACCGAGAGCCCCTCGCGGAAGTTCGAGGTGATGGGCGTCTCGATGATCTCGCCCGAGGGCTTGGCCATGAGGCCGCGCATTCCGGCGAGCTGCCGGATCTGCTGCGCGGAGCCCCGGGCCCCCGAGTCGGCCATCATGTAGATGGGATTGAAGCTCGGGATCTCGATCTCCCGACCCTCCGAGTCCCGCACCACCTCCTTGCCGAGGTTCTCGAGCATCTCGGCGGCCACGCGATCGGTGGTCTGCGCCCAGATGTCGACCACCTTGTTGTAGCGCTCGCCGTCGGTGATGAGCCCCTCCTGGTACTGCTCCTCGATCCTGCGGATCTCCTCCTGGGCCTCCTCGATGTACCGCTCCTTGTTGCTCGGAATCTGCATGTCGTCCACACAGATCGAGGTGCCCGAGCGGGTGGCGTACTGGTAGCCCAGGGTGCGGAGCCGATCCGACAGGATCACCGTGGCCTTGTTGCCGAGCCGACGGTAGGCCTGGTCGATGAGCTCGCCGAGGGCCTTCTTGTCCATCACCTTGTTGATCACCTCGAAGGGGATCTCCTCGGGGACGATCTCCCGCAGCAGCACGCGTCCGGTGGTGGTCCCCACGAGCGTCGGCCGGCCGTCCTCGCCCCGCATCCGCACCCGGATCGCGGCGTGCAGGTCCACCTCGCCCGCATCGAAGGCCACCCGCACCTCTTCGGGGCTCGAGAAGGCCATCCCCTCGCCCCGGCTTCCGGGGCGCTCCCGGGTCAGGTAGTAGCAGCCGAGCACGATGTCCTGGGACGGCCCGATGATGGGGCGACCCGTGGCCGGGCTCAGGATGTTGTTCGTGGACATCATGAGCACCCGGGCCTCGATCTGCGCCTCCACGGAGAGCGGCACGTGGACCGCCATCTGGTCGCCGTCGAAGTCCGCGTTGTAGGCGGCGCAGACGAGCGGGTGGAGCTGGATCGCCTTTCCGTCGATCAGCATGGGCTCGAAGGCCTGGATGCCGAGCCGGTGGAGCGTGGGCGCCCGGTTCAGGAGGATCGGATGCTCCTGGATCACCTCGGCCAGGATGTCCCAGACCTCCGGCCGCTCCTTCTCCACCATCTTCTTGGCGGCCTTGATGGTCGTCACGTAGCCCCGCTGCTCGAGCTTCGAATAGATGAAGGGCTTGAAGAGTTCGAGCGCCATCCGGCTCGGCAGGCCGCACTGGTGCAGCCGGAGCTCCGGCCCGACCACGATCACCGAGCGTCCGGAGTAGTCCACCCGCTTGCCGAGCAGGTTCTGCCGGAAGCGGCCGGTCTTGCCCTTCAGCATGTCCGACAGTGACTTCAGCGGCCGCTTGCTCGGGCCCGTGATCACCCGGCCGCGCCGGCCGTTGTCGAAGAGCGCGTCCACCGCCTCCTGGAGCATCCGCTTCTCGTTGCGGATGATGACCTCCGGGGCGTTCAGCTCCTGCAGCCGCTTGAGCCGGTTGTTCCGGTTGATCACGCGACGGTAGAGATCGTTCAGGTCGCTGGTGGCGAAGCGCCCGCCGTCTAGCGGAACCAGGGGTCGCAGGTCCGGCGGGATGACCGGGATGACCTCGAGGATCATGTGCTCCGGGTTGTTGCCGGACTCCCGGAAGGCGTCGAGCACCTTGAGCCGCTTGGCGATCTTCTTCCGCTTCGCCTCGCTGCTGGCCTCGCGGATCTCCTCCCGGAGCCGGATGCACTCACCCTCGACGTCGATCCGCGAGAGCATCTCACGGATCGCCTCGGCGCCGATCCCGTACTCGAAGGACTCCCGACCGTAGGTCTCCCGTGCCTCGACGAGCTCCTCCTCGGTGAGGAGCTCGCCCGCCCGCAGCTCGGTCTCGCCGGGATCGATGACGATGTAGGACTCGAAGTAGAGCACCCGCTCGAGATCGCGAAGCGAGACTTCGAGGATGTTGCCGATGCGGGAGGGAAGGGACTTGAGGAACCAGATGTGGGCCACGGGCGTCGCGAGTGTGATGTGCCCCATGCGCTCGCGCCGGACCTTGGACTGGATGACCTCCACGCCGCACTTCTCGCAGACGACCCCCCGGTGCTTCATGCGCTTGTACTTGCCGCAGTTGCACTCGTAGTCCTTGACGGGCCCGAAGATCTTGGCGCAGAAGAGGCCGTCGCGTTCGGGCTTGAAGGTCCGGTAATTGATGGTCTCCGGCTTCTTGACCTCGCCGTAGGACCATTCCTTGATCTTCTCCGGCGAGGCCAGCGAGATCCGGATGGCGTTGAAGGACAGCGGGTCCTTCGGTCGTTCGAAGAGATTGTAGAGATCGCGCACGGGGTTCTCCCTAGGAAGTCTTGTCCTCGATGAGCTCGACATCGAGGCCGAGGGCCTGGAGCTCCTTCACCAGCACGTTGAAGCTCTCCGGAAGGCCCGGCTCGAGGGTTTCCTCGCCCTTCACGATGGACTCGTACATCCGGGTCCGGCCGGCGACGTCGTCCGACTTCACCGTCAGGAACTCCTGCAGGCCGAAGGCGGCGCCGTAGGCCTCGAGCGCCCACACCTCCATCTCGCCGAGCCGCTGCCCGCCGAACTGGGCCTTGCCGCCGAGCGGCTGCTGGGTCACGAGGCTGTAGGGCCCGATGCTCCGGGCGTGGATCTTGTCATCGGCGAGGTGGTGGAGCTTCAGCATGTAGAGCACGCCCACCGTGACGTCCGTGTCGAAGGGATCACCGGTCCGGCCGTCGAAGAGCACGGCCTGCCCCCGGCTCGGCAGGCCCGCCCGCTCGAGCTCGGCCTTGATCTCGTCCTCCTTCGCTCCATCGAAGACGGCGCTCGCCATGTGCACGCCCCGGCTCGCCTTCCCGGCGAGCTTCCGGAGGGCCTCGTCGCTCGCGCCCTCGAGCACCTGCCGGATCCGCTCGTCTCCGTAGAGCTCCACCAGACGCTCCCGCAGCACCGCGGGGTCCGCCTGTGCCGCGAGGAGCTCCCCGATCCGGGCGCCGAGTCCGCGGGCCGCCCATCCGAGATGGGTCTCGAGGACCTGCCCGATGTTCATGCGGGACGGCACACCGAGGGGGTTCAGGACGATGTCGAGCGGCGTCCCGTCCGCGAGGTAGGGCATGTCCTCCTCGGGCAGGATCCGCGAGATCACGCCCTTGTTTCCGTGGCGGCCGGCCATCTTGTCGCCCACCGAGAGCTTGCGCTTGATGGCGACGTAGACCTTCACCATCT
>JALSIO010000497.1 GCA_026989995.1 Myxococcales bacterium | reverse complement strand
CCTACAGCCCGTGTGTGGCCGTACGTCCTGCTCCGGACGGCGGCGGGGCGGTGCGGATGCTGGCCTTCCCGGCCGGCGACGAGGTAGCCGAGGCCCGCGCCGTGGCCGAGGCGGCGCGCGAGGCGCTCGAACGCGATCCGGAAGGCAAGGTCGGCATCCTGGTGCGGGCGCGCTCCCATCTCGCCGCCATCGTCCCCGCCCTGCGCGAGGCCGGCGTGCCTTTCCGCGCCGTCGAGATCGAGGCGCTCTCGAACCGGCCCGTGGTGCGCGACCTCTTCTCGCTCGCCCGCGCGCTGCTCCACCTTGAGGATCGCATCGCCTGGCTCGCGGTGCTGCATGCCCCCTTCTGCGGCCTCCATCGCGCGGACCTGCTCGTGGTGGCCGATGGGCCGGGCACCATCGCCGAGCGTCTCGGCGATCCGGAGGTCCAACGGCGGCTGAGCGACGACGGCCGGCGCATCGTCGAGCGGGTGTGGCCCGTGCTGGACGAGGCGCTGGGCCTGCGCGGACGCCTGCCGCTGCGGGACTGGGTCGAGCGCACCTGGATCGCGCTGGGTGGCCCGGCCTGTCTCTCGGCGGCCACGGACGCGGCGGACGCGGAGGCGGCACTGGCGCTGCTGGAGGGGCTGGATGCGGGCGGCGACGTCGAGGACCTGCCCGCGCTGCACGGTGCAGCCGATGGCCTGTACGCCCGGCCCGACCCGGATCCGGACATCCGCGTCGAGCTCATGACCGTCCACGGCGCCAAGGGGCTGGAGTTCGACACCGTGATCCTGCCCTGCCTGGACAGGGGGAGCGGACGCGACGGGGACCGGCTCCTGCGGTGGGCGGAGCTGCCGCTCCCGGGAGGCAGGAACGCCCTGGTGCTCGGGCCCGTCGGCGCCACCCATGGCGAGGTGTCGCAGCAGACGGCGTTCGTACGCGCTCTGGAGGCCGCCCAGGCGGCCCACGAGCACGAACGCCTGCTCTACGTGGCCGCCACGCGGGCGCGGGAGCGGCTGTGGCTGACCGGTCGCGTGGCGCTCGACGAGGAGACGGGCAAGCCCGCGCCGAAGCGGTCCGACACCTTTCTCGGGCTGCTGTGGCCCGCCGTGGGGGAGCGCTTCGAGCCGGGCCGGGCCGGCGACGGCGGGGAGGGCGTGCCGGACCAGTCCGGCGCCGCCGGCCCGCCCCGCGAGACGATCCGCCGTCTGCCACCGGGATGGCGGCCGCCCGAGCCGCCGCCTCCGGCCGTGGCGGACCTTCCCCCGTCACCCGAGGGCGGAGAGGCGCGGATCGTGTTCGACTGGGCGGGGGAGACCGCACGCTGCGTGGGCACGGTCGCCCACGCGCTCATCCGCCATCTGGCCGGGCTGGACGAGGAAGGCAGGCGGCGATTCGTCGGCGAAGGCCTGCGTCCCCGGATCGTCGCCCTGCTGAGGCGGGAGGGGGTGCGCCAGGCCGAGCTGGACGGGGCCGCCGGCCGGGTCGAGGCGGCGCTCCGGAGCTTCGTTGAGGACGAACGCGGGCGCTGGATCCTGTCGCCCGGCCACGCCGACGCCCGCGACGAGCATCCCGTGAGCGTCATGGCAGAAGGGCGCGTGGTGCACTGTGTGGTGGACCGCACCTTCGTCGACGCGGCCGGGACGCGCTGGATCGTGGACTACAAGACCGGCACGCACGAGGGCGGCGACCTCGACGCCTTCCTCGACCGCGAGGTCGAGCGCTATCGGGATCAGCTCGAAACCTACGCCCGGGCGTTCCGCGGCCTCGACCCGCGCCCGATCCGGCTTGGCCTCTATTTCCCCCTCCTTCGCGCGTGGCGGGAATGGGCATTCCAGGACTGAGCCGCTCACCCGCCTGGGCCGGCGGACCGGCCTCGTTGCCCCCTTCACTCCCGACCGTTCCCCGGCTCAGGCGTTCAGCCTTCATCCGGCCGCCCAATCGGACATTACCTGTCGCATCCCTCGGGCATCATGTGGCCCACGATCACGGGCGTGGGCCGCAGGCCCACCCACCTGAGACCGGACATCGGCCAGGAGGAGCCCGGAATGGCAGAGCGATGCGGTTGCAAGTCCATCCTCGGGCGCAGCGAGCGACGGAGCGGGCGGCGGACATCGGAGGCGCATGAGCCGTACGTGCGGGAGCCCGTGGTCGAGCCGCTCGCACCGATCGTGAGGCTGTGGGTCCTGCGGATGCTGGTACGGCTGGGCGGGCTGCGGGAATTCGTGAAGCACGGCGGCTTCCGTCATGACGAGCTCGCCATCGCGCTCGGTCTCGATCCCTACAGGGACCTGATCGGGGACAAGCGCGAGGTCGAGGCGCTGCTCGTCCGCGCGCTCCGCAAGATGCACCGCCACGCGGAGCGCACCGTGGACGAGCACGAGCTCCCGGAGCCGCTGGCCTCCAACGTCGCATTGCTGGGAAGGGTCCTCGGGCTGGATTCCACCCA
>JALSIO010000496.1 GCA_026989995.1 Myxococcales bacterium | reverse complement strand
GTCGATCATCGTGGTGCGGAGCTCGCGGTGGCCGAGGAGCTCCTGGACGGTTCGGATGTCGGCGCCGTCCTCGAGGAGGTGGGTGGCGAAGGAGTGCCGCAGGCTGTGGCAGGTGACGCGCCCGGGAGCTTGCGGTCGAGGGCGCCGGGGAGGGGCGGACCGGGCACACCGGCGGTGAGATCGGCGCGGTGGATGCGGCGGGCGATGGCGAGCTGGGCTCGGAGCGGTCGGATGGCGACCTGCGGCAGGGGGACGGCCCGATCGCGCCCGCCCTTGGGGCTCTGGATCCGGATCTGGCGGCGCTCGAGCTCGAGGTCCTTGACCCGCAGCCGGAGCGCCTCGAGCAGGCGGAGCCCGCCCCCGTACAGGAGGGTGGAAACGAGGCGGTGGACGCCTGGAAGGGCGTCGAGCAGCCTGCGGACCTGATCGCGAGAGAGGACGAGCGGGAGGTGCCGCGGCCTCCTGGCGCGGACCGCGGCGCCGAGGCCCTCGAGCTCCCGGCCGACCACGTGGCGGTACAGGAAGAGGAGGCCGCGAGAGCCTGGTTCTGCGTGGAGGCGGAGATCCGCCGGCGCACGGCGAGGTCGGTGAGGAAGGCGACGACCTCGGGCGCGCCCATCTCCCGGGGGTGGCGTTTCCCGCGGAAGAGGATGAAGCGGCGCGCCCCGCCTCGGCACCCTTCGGCGTGTCAGAGAAAAAGCCCGTTGTGCCGCCCGATCAGAGGGAGACGGATCCCGCTCTCGAGGGCGTTGGCGTCGAGACGTAGCCGGCCACCGTCGAGGACGCGCGCGGGCTTCGACCACGGGTGATCCAGATCGAAACGCGCCTTGCCCGTGAGGGCCCTCGGGGGCCGGGGTAGCGGACGACGACCCGCAGGGTATCCACGCCAGCGTCGCGCAGCGTCCGGGCCATCTCGCAGGGCCTGCCGAAGGGGCGAGCGGCACCGCCACGGCCCCGGTTCGCCTCGCCGCGGGAGGCGATGGCCCGGGCGGGGCCCGTCGGGAAGGAGCCGGCCGGGTGGCGGAAACCCCCAGGGGAGCGGGGGGGGGATGCGCTCCACGCGCCTCAGGCCAGACGCCGGCTCACGTCGACGCCGGCGGCGATCTGATCGGCGTAGTCGTCGAGCCAGCGGTGGAACCTGGTCGAGCCCGAGGCGTCGGCCTCCTGGCGGGGGATGGCCGGGATCTCGAAATCGGGCGGCACCAGCGGCGGGTGGTCCTCCGCCGGCTTGCGGGCCATCACCTTCTCGAGGATCGGCTCCATGCGGCGCGCCTTCTCTGCGGCGCGACGCTCCTCGCGCTCGCGGAACTCCGGCAGGATCTCGCGCCCGAGCAGCTCGAGGCTCTCCATCACGTGCTCGTGGCGGGTCCTGCCCGTCTGGCTGCAGAGGATGATCTGGTCGATGCCGGTGGCCTCGTAGCGCCGCAGGTACTCGCGCACCTGCCGGGGCGTACCGACGGCGCCCCGCAGCCCGCTCGCACCCTTCTCCACGACCTTGGCACCGAGGCGATCGCCGTGTTCCTTCGCCGCGCGAATCACGCTGGGATCGTAGCCCGCGGCGGCCCGGCGCTCCTGGTATTCCCGCCAGAGGTTGGTTCGGGCGGGGCGGTGCCGCCCGAACACGTAGTAGTGACCGAGGGAGTAGCCCAGGAAGTTCGCCCCTTCCACGCCGCGGGCGATGGCCTCGGCCTCATCCTCATAGCACATGAAGGTGGTGACGCAGGCGAGGTTGGCATTGACGGCGTCGCCGATCGGGACGCCCTCCTGGGCCAGCGTCGTGTAGTAGTCGTCCACCCAGTGGCGCGCCTCCTCCGGATCGAAGAAGGCGAAGGCCAGGGCCCCGATTCCGTTCTGGGCAGCCATGTGGATGGTCTCGCGCCGCGTGCAGGCCACCCACACCGGCGGGTGGGGCTTCTGCAGGGGTTTGGGCACCACGTTGCGGGGGGGCATGCGAACGTACCTTCCCACGTGGCCGGTGAAGGGCGCCTCGCTCAGGCAGCGCAGCGCCACCCGCGTGGCCTCCTCCCACATGGCGCGCTTCTCCCTGGGGTCGATGCCGAAGGCGCCGAGCTCCACCTCCGCCGAACCCTCCCCGGTTCCGAACTCGACGCGTCCGCGGGAGAGCAGGTCGAGGGTGGCGATGCGCTCCGCGACGCGGGCGGGGTGCTGGAAGGCCGGCGGCATCTGGACGATGCCGTGGGCCAGGCGGATGCGCCGCGTGCGCTGCGACAAGGCCGCGAGGAAGAGATCCGGCGCACTGGAGTGGCTGTACTCCTCGAGGAAATGGTGTTCCACGATCCAGAAGAAGTCGATGCCGATGCGATCGCAGAGCTCCGCCTGCTCGAGGGCGTGCTCGAAGACGCGCAGCTCCGCCCCTTCCTCCCAAGGGCGCGGAACCTGGTGTTCGTAGAAGACGCCGAACTTCATAAGATGGGG
>JALSIO010000495.1 GCA_026989995.1 Myxococcales bacterium | reverse complement strand
ACGGGTGGTCCACCGGCCCGTCCGGGTGATCTTCGACACCCGGCTGCGGCTGCCGCCTTCCGCCCGCGTCTACGCGGGGGACGCGGCGGCGCTCGTCCTCTGTTCGCGCCGCGCACCGGCTCTCCGCCGGAGTCGGCTGCGCGCGGTGGGGGTGCGCGTGGTGCAGGTGCCGGCGCCCGGGGGGCGCGTCGCCCCCGCGCCGGCGCTCGAACGGCTGGCACGAGAGGGCGTCACGGAGCTCCTGGTGGAAGGCGGGGGTGAGCTCGCCGCCTCGCTGCTCCGCGAGGGGCTGGTGGACCGGGTCCACTGGTTCGTCGCGCCGCGGCTGCTCGGTGGGGACGGCCGCCCCGCATTGGGGCCCCTCCGCGCGGGCCGCCTCTCCGCCGCGCCCCGGTTGCGGGATCCGGTGGTGCGCCGCCTGGGCGAGGACCTCTACCTTCGCGGGGCGCCGACATCGGAGGACGAGGCGGGGTGAGGACCTGGGCGTCGGTACTCGACGGGACGGGGCTCCGGATCGCGGCGGTGGCCTCGCGCTTCAACCACCTGATCTCGCTGCGGCTGCTCGATGCCTGCCGCGACGAGCTCCGACGGCGCGGCGTCGCCGAGGAGGATCTGCACCTGGCCTGGGTCCCCGGCGCCTTCGAGATCCCGGCGATCGCCCGCGCCCTGGCCGCGAGCGGGCGCTACGATGCCGTGGTCGCCGTGGGATGCGTGATCCGCGGTGACACCCCGCACTTCGACTACGTCTGCCGGGCCGTGACCGACGGCGTGCGCGAGGCCGCGCGGGACACGGGGGTGCCGGTGATCTTCGGCGTGCTGACCACCGACGACGTGGACCAGGCGCTCGCCCGGGCCGGCATGGGGGGCGAGAACCGGGGCGTGGAGTTCGCCAGGGCCGCGGTCGAGATGGCGCACCTCCGGCGCGCCATCGAGGGGCCTCCCGGAGCCCGCCGATGAGCGGCCGGGGAACCCGACACCGGGCGCGCGAGGCGGCGCTGCAGGTGCTCTACTCCCTCGATGTGGGCCGCAGCCGGGACCGCACCCCCGAGGAGGCCTTCGACGCCGTGGCGGCGCACTTCGAGCTGCCCCGGGCCGCCCACGACTTCGCCCGCCAGCTCGCCCTGTCGGTGGCGGTCTCCCGCGACGAGCTCGACGAGCTCATCCGCCTCCACTCCCACCGCTGGCGGCTCGAACGGATGGCGGCGGTGGACCGGAACATCCTCCGGCTCGCCGCCTTCGAGCTGATGAAGACGGACACCCCCACCGGGGTGGTGATCGACGAGGCCGTGGAGCTCGCGCGTCGCTTCGGCGACGACCCCTCGCCGGCCTTCGTGAACGGAATCCTCGATGCCCTCGCCCGGTCGCTCCGGGGGAGCGGGGAGTGAGGCCCGGCCACCTCGAGCTGCGGGCCGCCGCCGGGGCGCGCGTGGAACGGGTGGCGGCTCCGCTGCTCGCAGTGGCCTTCTTCCGGGAGGACCGGCCCCTGCGCGGGGATGCGGGGCTCGCCGACTGGCGCCTGTGCGGACGGCTCTCCCGACTGCTCGCGGGCGGACGGCTCGGCGGAGGAGGGAGTGCGGCGGCCCTGCTGACGACCGGCGGGCGGCTTCGGGCGCCGGTGCTGCTGGTCCGGGAGATGGGTTCGCGGCGCGGATTCGGGCTCGGGCGCGTGCGGGAGGCGGCCTCCGGGCTGGTGGCGAGCGCCCTCCGTGCGGGGTTTCGGGATGTGGCCCTGTCACCGCCGGGTGGCTGGCTCGAGCCCGGGGCGGAGCCCGGGGCCCTCTTCCGCGCGACGCTTCTCGGTGCGGCCGGGGCGCTCGCGGAGCAGGGCGGCCCCCTGCGCCTGGCCCTTGTCGGGATCGGGCCCGCGGACCTGGCCTCCGTCCTCGACGCCGCGACGCCGGAGCTGGCCGCGCTTCCCGTGGCGGTGGAGCTCGCGGGCCGGGGCGGCTTCGCGCGGACGGAGCCGGGGCCACCCGGGCCTCCGGCCGAGGCTCCCACCATCCCCGGCCCCGCTCCGGGTCGGCAGGCCGGCGGCAGGCGGCCTGCCGTGGAGCCGTAGCTCCACCCCCGCGGCTCTCGCGGCTTCAGGGCGCTCGGCGGCCGGCCGATGCAGGCCCTCGGAGGAGTGCGCCACCGGCGGCGCCCCGGCGGGGGCGTCCGCCCGGGCGTCTCCCGGGAGGGCCGGATGAGCCTGGTGGGAAGCCTCGAGGACCTCAGCCTCGGGGACCTGCTCCAGATCGTGAGCCTCACCCACAAGTCCGGGGTGCTCACCGTGCGATCCGCGGAAGGGGAGGGGCGTGTCCTCTTCCGGGGAGGAGCCATCCACGCGGCGATCCTGAAGGGCGCCGAGCCGGATCTCCGGGGTGTGCTGCTCGCCGCGGGCCGGGCCACCCCGGAGCAGATGGACGCCGCCGTGAGCCGGGCCCGGCGGCGTCCATC
>JALSIO010000494.1 GCA_026989995.1 Myxococcales bacterium | reverse complement strand
GCCTGTCCGCCAACCTCGGCGTGGTCATCCCCACGTCGCTGGCGGGAATCGGGATCGCGGGGGTGGTCGGAGGCGAAGCCGTGGTCTCCTCGGAGATCTCGGCCGATCCCTCCTTCAGCCGGGTGGTCGACATGGGCGACGACCTCTTGGACGCGTGGCTGCGCACCGACGTCGCGTTCTTCGATACCTCGGCGGTCGAGCTCTCGGCGCCGGGCGTGAACGGTCTTCCATGGACACGGAGGGGCCGGCCGCGGGGGCGGAGCCTCGCGGCCGGCATCCGGCCGTAGGGAAGGGGAGAGGGGCGATGGATCGACGATCTCGGCGGATCGCAGGGGGGCTGGCGGTGGTGCTCGCCCTCGCGGTGCCCGGCCCGGTCCGGGGCGAAGGCGGGGTGCTGGAGATCAACCATACCTGCGCGGTGCGGACGGGCTGCTTCCCCGGCGATGCACCCGGCTATCCCGTCACCATCGACGGCACCGCCGGGAGGAGCTACCGGCTGACCAGCGACCTGGTGGTCCCGGAGGCTGCGACCGGGATCGCGGTCGCGGCGGCGAACACCAGCATCGACCTGGCCGGCTTTCAGATCGTCGGGCCCGCCTGCGCGGGGGTTCGCGGGCGCTGCACCGTCGTCCAAGGGGCCGGGTTCGGGATCTCCGTGGGCGCCTCCCTGGTGGACACGGGCATCGGGGTATCCGTACGCGACGGAACCGTCAAGGGGATGGGAAGCACCGGCGTGCTCCTCGGCGCCCTCGCCGAGGTGAAGAACGTCCGGGTGCTCTGGAACGGCGGTCGCGGCATGGAGGTGGGCAGCGGCTCCCTGGTGGTGGATTCGGGCGCGCTCGAGAATGGGAGGGACGGCATCCTCGCGCGTCGTGGCTCCACGGTGTCGGGGTGCCGCTCCTTCGGCAACCAGGTGGCGGGAATCACCGTGTACGAGGGATCGACGGTCACCGGCAATTCCGTGCAGTCGAACGGAGGCTCGGGCATCTTCGCCCTGGCCAACTCGACCGTCTCGAACAACACCGTCGACTCGAATGGCCGCTACGGCATTCACGTCGAAAAGGGCTCGACCGCGACCGGAAACTCGGTTCGGTCCAGCGGCGACGTCGGGATCCGGAGCCCGCTCTCGGACGGCGTGACCGTCACGAACAACACGAGCACGAACAATGGGGAAGAGGGAATCTACGTGGGGCCCGGCTCGACCGTGTCGGGGAACACCGTGGCCGAGAACGGCGCGTCGGGGATCTACGCGCGTCAGGGTTCCCTGGTCTCCGGAAACACGGCGCGGGCGAACCAGGGCGATGGGATCTACGCAGAGGGCGCCAGCATGGTCGCGGGCAATACCTCGTACCTGAACCAGGGCTGGGGCCTGCGCGGCGCCAACCTGGCCAGCTACCGGGACAACCAGATCGTGGACAACGTCGGCGGGACCGTCATCGGGGCGATCGTCCTCCTCGATCTCGGCGGCAATTCCTGCAACGGAAACCCGAGCTGCCCCTGAAGATGGCCCCCGGCCTTCCCGGTCGCCGAGCGCGAGGAGGCGGCGCCTTCAGCAGCCCTGGAACCGCGGCTCGCGGCGCTCCACGAAGGAGGCCACGCCTTCCCGGGCGTCCTCGGTGCGGACGAGCTCCGCCTGCGTCGGGCCGAGGGCGGCGATGCAGGCGGCCATGCCCTCCTCGAGGTAGCGGCGGGCGGAGGCCTTGGTGGCCTGGATGGCGAGCGGAGCCATCCGGCAGATCCGTTCGGCGAGCTCGAGGGCGCGGTCGAGCTCGCGGCCCCGCGGGACCACCTCCTGCACCAGTCCGATGCGCCGCGCCTCCTCGGCGTCGAACTCGTCGCAGGTGAGCAGGTGGTACATGGCGTTGCCCCAGCCCCCGCGCTCCACGAACCGGAAGGTCGCGCCGCCGGTGGCGTGGATGCCGCGCCTGGGCTCGAGCTGGGAGAAGCGGCAGTCGTCGGCGGCGATGGCGATGTCGCAGGCCAGCATGAGCTCGATCCCGATCGTGTACGTGATCCCGTGAACGGCGCACACCAACGGCTTGCGGCAGCTCCGCCCGAGGCCGAGGGGATCGACGCGGCTGCCGCCGCTGCGCACCGGGTTGCCGCCGCGGCCCATGCGTCCGGTCCACCGGGGCAGGTCGAGGCCGGCCGTGAAATGGGGACCCCGGGCGAAGACCACGCCGCACCACAGCGCCGGGTCCTCGTCGAGCCGGGTGAAGGCGTCGACGAGCTGGTCGAACATCTCCGGCGTCACGCCGTTGTACTTGGCGGGCCGGTCGAGGGCGATGAGGAGGAGCCGGTCCCGCTGCTCCACGTCGATTCGTCCGAGGTCGACCTCGCCCGCCGTCACGTCGCCTGCCTTCGCCATCCTTTCCGATCCTCCTTCCACACGCCGTCGCGTGCGCCTGTGCCTGCGCCCGGCCATGCGCGGGCGCCTGG
>JALSIO010000493.1 GCA_026989995.1 Myxococcales bacterium | reverse complement strand
CTCCCCGCGCCGCTTCCGGCGCACGCCGCGGACCTCGAAGATGTCCGCGAAGTCCGCACCGAAGGCGAGTTCGAGGGAGAGCTCCACGGGCTCGAGCGCGTAGCTCCGGACACCGAGGCGCTGCCAGGAGCCGCCCTCGGCGAGCACATGGGCCCGGAAGAGGTGGAGCAGGTCTTGCTCGAGGAGGCCGCCCCGGAGCTCGAGCGCGGGATTCGTGAGGTCCGCCGTCATCTCCGCATTGTCCTCGGTGACGGTGGACGAGAGCAGGATCGGGCGGTGGCCGGCGATGCGCAGTTCGAGGTGGTGGAGGTAGCGGGTGGAATCGACGTAGAGGCCCTGGTGGCCGCGTCCCACCGGCTGGAAGTCCCCGCTTGGGTCGAAGACGGCGAAGGCCTCTCCCTGCTTGAGCACGCGGGTGCGGCCGTCGGCGAGCGAGGAGCTCGCCAGGATGTAGTACCGGTCCCGGACCCGGATCACCTCTTCCGTGGCAGCGGGCGGATGGCCGGCCGACATGGGGGTCTCGCTCCCGTGCTCCGTGCGGCGGGGGCCGGCGGTGCGAGGTAGCACATCGGAGGGGGGGCACCAGCCGTGGTAGGCTGGGGCCGGAATCGCGCGCCGCCCGTCGGCAGCCGGCTATCGGTGGCGGGTGGCACGCGGCGTTCGGGCGGGCCCGCGGGCGGTGCCCGGGACTGCGGAGGCGGGACCCCTGCATCGATCCCTGCAAGAGATGCGCAGCGGGCGGGCAGGGGCCGGGGAGCCGGCCGAGCCGCCGGGCGAGCCGCCGGGCGGGGCGTCGCGTGGGGCGCCGCGTGGGGCGCCGGGTGGGCGGCGCCGGGCCTCAGCCCGGGGCACCGGGCCCCGCGGGCGCGCCCGGATCCTCCTGCCAATGGTCGCGCTCCTGCTCCTCGCCCGAACCGGGCACGCCCTCCCGGTCGGGGCCGGTGCCGGTGGCGAGCCGCTGCGGGCGGTCGCGGCGCGCGCCGGCGTTGCGATCGGCGCGGCGGCGCGCGCTCTGCTGCTCGAGACCGATCCCCGCTACGCGCCGGTGCTCGCGGGCGAGTTCGACTCGCTCACGCCCGAGATCGAGATGAAGTGGCCCCAGACCGAGCCCGAGCCCGGCCGCTTCGTCTTCGGCCCCGCCGATGCCCTCGTGGACTTCGCCGAGGCCCATGGGATGCGGGTGCGCGGGCACACCCTGCTCTGGGCCGATCCGGTGCGCATTCCGGACTACGTCGCTCGAACCGGGGATCCGGAGGCGCTCCGGACGCTGCTGCGGAACCACATCACCGCCGTGGCGGGTCGCTACCGCGGCCGCGTCGAGGCCTGGGACGTCGTCAACGAACCCCTCGACCCGATCCGGGGCACCGGGCTGCGCTCCAATGTCTTCCTGGAGCACCTCGGCCCCGCCTACATCGGTGAGGCCTTCCGGCTCGCCCGGGAGGTCGATCCCTCGGCGCAGCTCTTCCTGAACGAGATCGGCGTGCTTTCGGGCGGCCCCAAGTTCGAGGCGCTCCTCGACCTGGTGCGGGACCTCCTGGCCACGGGCGTTCCCCTCGACGGAGTCGGCCTGCAGGGCCACATCTTCGCCGGACTCAACACGCCGAGCCGCGAGCGGGTCGAGGAGGTGGTGCGCTCCTTCGCGGACCTCGGGCTCGTCGTGGAGCTCACCGAGATCGACGTCTCCGTGGGCCCCGCGGTGCCGGATCGCCTGGAGCTCCAGGCCCGGATCGTGGGCGACCTGCTCGGGGGCTGCCTCGCGGTGGAGGCCTGCCGCGGCATCACCTTCTGGGGCTTCACCGATCGCCACACCTGGATCGACGACTTCCTCGGGCCGGGCCGGGCGCCGCTGCTCTTCGACGCGGAGTACCGGCCCAAGCCCGCGGTCGAGGCCGTCCGCGCCACCCTCGCCGCCCGGGCGGTGCCCGAGCCGGGTACCGGCCTGGCGCTGGCCACCGGTCTCGCCGCCCTCGCGGCTACGCGTCGGCGAGCTTGACCAGCATCTTGCCCACGTTCCGGCCCTCGAAGAGCCCCAGGAAGGCCTGGGGGGCGCTCTCGAGGCCCTCCACCACCGTCTCGCGCCACTTCATGCGGCCCTCGCGGATCCAGGCGGCCATGTCCCGGTGGAAGTCGCGGAGGCGGCCGAGGTGGTCGGAGACGATGAAGCCCTCGAGGCGGAGGCGCCGGCCCACCGCGAGCACCAGGTTGGCGGGCCCGGGCACGGGCCGCTCGTCGTTGTAGCGGCTGATCATCCCGCAAAGCGGGATGCGCCCGAAGTCCTTCATCGACTCGAGCGCGGCCTCGAGGTGGGCGCCGCCGACGTTCTCGAAGTAGACGTCGATGCCGTCGGGGAATGCCTCGGCGACGGCCGCCGTGAGGTCGGGTGTGTCGCGGTAGCAGATGGCCCGGTCGATTCCGCATTCCTCCACCAGCCAGCGGCACTTC
>JALSIO010000492.1 GCA_026989995.1 Myxococcales bacterium | reverse complement strand
GGAGCTGCACGACGCCATCGCGAAGGGCTACACGACCTACGGCATGCAGACCTTCGACCAGTCGCTGATGCAGCTCGTCAAGCAGGGGCTGGTGACCTACGAGGAGGCGCTCAAGCACGTCTCCAACCCGGACGACTTCGCCCTCCGCTTCCGCGGCATCGCCAGCGCCTCCGACGGGACCTGGGACGACTTCGACGGCGCCGCGGAGGAGAAGGAGGCCGCCTCGCCCGAGGCCCCGGCGGCCCCCGGCGCCGACGACTTCGAGATCGAGCGCTTCTGAGCTTCGTCCTGCGGGCCCGTCGCCGGCTGCAACCGGCGACGGGCCCGCACGGGGCGCCCCGCAGGGAACCGCTTGTTATATTGGGCGCCTTCGAGACGCCCGGTGGACCCCGATCCGGGCGGGGAGCGCACACCCCATGCCGTCCAAGCCGATCCTGGGCTCCGAGATCCGGGAGGCCTTCCTCCGCTTCTTCGAGGAGCGGGGCCACCGCGTGGTCAAGAGCTCGTCCCTCGTGCCGGAGAACGACCCGACGCTGCTTTTCACCAACGCCGGGATGGTGCAGTTCAAGCGGGTCTTTCTCGGCGAGGAGGAGCGGGAGTACAAGCGGGCGGTCTCCTGCCAGAAGTGCCTGCGGGTCTCGGGCAAGCACAACGACCTCGAGAACGTCGGCCGCACCCCGCGCCACCACACCTTCTTCGAGATGCTCGGCAACTTCTCCTTCGGGGACTACTTCAAGGAGGAGGCCATCTCCTACGCCTGGGAGCTCGTGACCGACGCGTTCGGGATCGACCCGGGGCGGCTGGTGGTTTCGGTGTTTCGCGACGACGACGAGGCCTTCTCCATCTGGCGGGACCGCATCGGTCTGCCGGAAGCGAGGATCTACCGGCTCGGGGAGGAGGAGAACTTCTGGTCCATGGGCGAGACGGGGCCCTGCGGCCCCTGCTCGGAGATCCACGTGGACTTCCGCCCCGAGGAGCCGCTCGACCGGGACGACCCGAGCTCCGAGACGGGTCGCTTCCTAGAGATCTGGAACCTGGTGTTCATGCAGTACAACCGGGATGCCCAAGGGCGCATGACGCCCCTTCCCCGTCCCAGCATCGACACCGGAGCCGGCCTCGAGCGCCTCGCGGCGGTGCTCCAGGGCGTCTCCTCCAACTACGAGACGGATCTCTTCCGCCCCCTCATCGCCCGGGCGGCGGAGCTGTCCGGGGTGTCGCTCGGGCGGGATCCGGAGCACGACGTCTCGCTGCGGGTGGTGGCCGACCATGCCCGCGCCGTGACCTTCCTGATCGCCGACGGCGTCATCCCCTCCAACGAAGGGCGGGGCTACGTGCTCCGGCGCATCCTCCGCCGGGCCGCGCGCCACGGGGCGCTTCTCGGCCTCGACCGTCCCTTCCTCTTCGAGGTGGCCGACGAGGTCGTCGCACAGATGGGCGACTTCTACCCGGAGCTCCGCGAGCGGCGTCCCTTCATCCTCGACCGCACCCGCCGCGAGGAGGAGCGCTTCCTCGAGACCCTCGGGCGGGGGCTCGCGCTCCTCGAGGAGGAGCTCGCCCGGGTGGAAGCCGCCGGCGCCCGCGAGCTGCCGGGCGAGGTGGCCTTCCGCCTCTACGACACCTTCGGCTTTCCCCTCGACCTCACCGAGGACATCGCCCGCACCCGGGGAATCTCGGTGGACCAGGCCGGTTTCGACGCGGCCATGGCGGGGCAGCGCGCCCGGGCCCGCGCGGCCTGGAAGGGGAGCGGGGAGCAGGCCGTGGAGGCGGTCTACGCCCGGCTCGCGGGCGAGATCCAGGTGGCCTTCCGCGGCTACGAGACCCTGGAGTGGAGCTCCCCGGTCCGGGCGCTGTTGCGCGCAGGCGAGCCGGTCGACGAGGTGGGCGAGGGCGAAGAGGTCGAGGTGGTGGTGGACGAGACCCCCTTCTACGCCGAGGGCGGCGGGCAGGTGGGAGACCGGGGCGTGATCGAGACACCGGGCGGCCGGATCGAGGTGGTGGACACGGTCCGGCCCGCGGGGGAGCTGACCGTCCACCGGGGCCGGGTGGTGGCGGGGCGCGTGCGCGTGGGCGAGACCGCCTCGCTGCGGGTGGATGCGGAGGCCCGCGCCGCCACGGTCCGCAACCACTCGGGGACGCACCTGCTGCACGCGGCGCTTCGGAGGGTGCTCGGGCCGCAGGCGGTGCAGAAGGGCTCGCTCGTGGCCCCGGACCGCCTGCGCTTCGATTTCACCCACGACGCCCCGCTCCGTTCCGAGGAGATCGAGCGCATCGAGGACCTCGTGAACGAGTGGATCGAGCGCAACGAGGAGGCGCGCATCGAGTACCTCCCCTACGACCAGGCGATCGCCTCGGGCGCGGTGGCCCTCTTCGAGGAGAAGTACGGCGATCTGGTGCGGGTGATCTCCTTTGGGGATGTCTCGACCGAGCTCTGCGGCGGGACGCACG
>JALSIO010000491.1 GCA_026989995.1 Myxococcales bacterium | reverse complement strand
CACCGCCGGAAGCTCGCGGCGCATCGACGCGCGGAGCCGGGCACCCGCGAGCCGGCGGCCGGCGAGTGGAAGGAAGACCAGCGAGCTCCCGGCCGAGAGCAGGAAGAAGTAGGCGACCGACCGGGGGACGGGCGAGGACCAGGGCGCGGCCTCGAGAAGCGCCATGGCCCGCTTGTCGGAGAGCGAGTAGCCGACCGTGGTCACCAGGGTGAATCCGGCCCAGCGGGCGGCGGGGGAGAGGAGCGCCCGCCGTGAGACCCTTCCTTCGCCCTGCACCAGCCACACTCCGGCCACCACCACCGCGATCCCGCCGGCTCCCGCCGGGCTCGGCCGCTCGCCGAGCAGCGGAAGGGCCAGCAGGGGGAGGAGCGCCGGGGTGGAGCGCACGATCGGGTAGACCAGGCTCAGCTCCCCGAGCTCGAGCGCCCGCGTCAGCCCCAGGAAGTAGACGCCGTGGATCAGCGACGACGCGGCGAGCACCGCGAAGAAGTCCGGTCCGAGCTCGTGCAGCGGCAGGAAGGGGAGCAGGGCGAGGCCCACCAGCAGGGTCGGCGCGCACTGCAGCGCGTTGAAGGCGAGCAGGTCCGGGCTGCGCTTCATCAGCGCGCTCCAGCCGGCGTGGAGGAAGGCGGAGAGGACCACGAGGGCGAGGGCATCGGCCGGCATCGGGCAAGGCCTAGCACGCACGTGCCCGACCCCTCCGCCCGCTGTCCCCCCAGGGGTCGGACGGGGAAAGCGCAGCAGACCGTTGCTGTTGGGGGTCCCCGAGGTCCGCTATCGTGCCGCCGGCCGCGAGGTCTCCCGCGAGGTATCCATGGCGAGGTCCACCCTCGACAGCCTCCAGCCCTACCTGGAGCTGATGAAGCCCCGGGTGCTGCTTCTGGTGCTCTTCACCGGGCTGCCCGTGTTCGCCATGTCGTCCGGCGGCTGGCCGCCTCCGCTGGTGGCCGCCTCGATCCTGCTCGGCATCACCCTCGCCGGCGGCGCTGCCAACACGCTCAACTGCTACCTGGAGCGGGATCGCGATGCCCTGATGGAGCGCACCCGAAAGCGCCCGCTCCCGTCGGCCCGCATCGGGCCCCGGGCGGCCCTGGCCTTCGGCCTGGGCCTCTCGGTGGTGGCCACGGCCCTCCTCTACGCGGTGGGCGGGGGTGTCGCCGCGTCGCTCGGGGCCGCGACCATCCTCTTCTACGTCTTCGTCTACACGCTGCTCGCCAAGCCCCGGACCATCTGGAGCGCCATCATCGGGGGCTTCGCCGGCGCCGCCTCGCCGCTGATCGCGGATGCCGCGGTCCACGGACACCCGGGCGCGGCGGGGTGGCTTCTGTTCGGGATCGTCTTCTTCTGGCAGCCGCCCCATGTCTGGGCGATCACCCTCTACCGGCGGAGCGACTACGACCGCGCGGGCATTCCCGTTCCGCCGAGCCGGGTGGGAGAGGATCGCACCCGGCGGCGGATGTTCTGGTCGGCGCTGCCCCTCTGGCCGACCACCCTGGCGCTGCAGCCCCTCGGGCTGGTCGGCGGGCTCTACACCGCCTCCGCCCTCCTCCTCGACCTCTGGTTCGCGGCCGAGCTCTGGCGGATCCGCCGCCGGCCGGAGCCGTCCGCGGCGAGGCGGGTCTTCGCCGTCTCCCTCGCCTACCTGGGCCTTCTATTCGCAGCGATGTTCCTCGATCGGCTCCTGCTGGCCTGAGGGCATGAAGGCGGCGGGAAGGAGAGGGGGCTTCCGGCGGCTGGTTTCCGCTTCCGGCCTGTGGCTCGCACTGGGCTACCTCGGTTCCGCGGCCCTGCCCTGCCGCCCGCCGGTCGCAGCGAGCGCGGCGCCCGCCCGGGATTCGGGTCCGGGGCGAGCCGCGGACGGGCACCACCCTGCCGACGCCGGTGCGCACCCGGTTCCCCTGCATCCGGGCCATCACCGCCCACTCCCCTCGGCCCGTGCTGCGGCAGGGGAGGCCGAGCCCGTTCGCCGGCACGGGGACCACGGGACGGGGGCCGCCCTCGGAGACGAGGGCCACCGTTCCGCTTCGGCCTTCGACCCGGCCGGATCCCCGCCGCGGGACGGGGGGCCGGCGGGTGCCCCGGTGCTGGCTGCGCCCTGTCCGTGCGGCTGCGCGGCGCAGGCCGGGGTACCGCCGCCCGGCACGCGGCTGGGCTTCCACATCCCGAGCACTTCGCCGGCCGCCGTTGCGCGGGGGGCGGCGGAGACGGCCCGCCCCGTCCGCCCGGCATCGCTTCGCGCGGGCGCCCTGGATCCGCCCGATCCCGTTCCCCGAGCGCTCTGAGCGCCTTCGATCCTCCATCGACCCGCCCGACCCGCCACCGCCGGGAGGGCCTCCCGGGGGTTCCCGCGAGCGGGTACAGGCCGTCCTGCGCCCCCTCGGCACCGGACCTCTCCCCTCGGCGTGCCGGGCCGGGCCTGCTGGACCTGCGAGCGCCCCGGTCGGGG
>JALSIO010000490.1 GCA_026989995.1 Myxococcales bacterium | reverse complement strand
GCGCGCTCCCGGCGCCCGCCCGGGCGGGGCGGGCGCGTCGCCCGGCGGCGGAGTTCAGGGGAGGGGCTCGATGCGGACGGCGACGTCGGCCGAGAACTCGGGGAGCGCCACCCGCACCGGGCCGCGGCCCGGGACGGCGAGCGGGGCCCCCTCGCGGAAGAGGCCGGTGTACGGGTCGAGGAAGCGGAGCCGATAGGTGCCGGGCGCGAGCCCGGCCACGTCCACGAAGCCCCCCGAGACGGGTGCGAAGTCCGGGCCGCCGTCGAGGGGGAAGAACTGGTGCCGGGCATTTCGCACGAAGAGGAGCGCCATCCGCGGTCCCACGAGCGCGTAGGCCTCGAGGGGCCGATCCGGCGATCCCGCGGGCGGCCGAAGCGCGCGGAAGCCCTGCTCGTCGAAGGCGATCCCGGAGACGAAGGTCGCCACCGGGCCGAAGTGGAAGTAGAGGTCCTCGGGATCGACGACGTTGTCCCACCACCAGCTCATGCCCGTTCCCGCGGCACCCGAGAGAAGCGGTGCCCAGAGCCCGTCGTGGAATCCGATGGCGTGGGGATCGCGCGCCAGGGTCTCGGCGGGCCCGCGGTAGTCGACCCCGTACTCCCCCACCAGGATCGGCCGGTCGGAGCGGTGCTGTCCGTCGACGAGGTCGGCCAGCGTCGACGCCATGGGAACCGGTCCGGTCGGCGGGTAGAAGTGGATCTGGGTGATCTCGATCTCGGGGAGGTCGAAGAGGGGATCCCGGACGAAGGGGAAGGCCACGCTGGTGGTGATCAGGTGGTCGTGGGGGTCGAGGGCCCGGAGCTCCTCGGCCATCTCCCGATGCCACAGCCGGGACTCGGCCGTGGTGCCCCCGGGCACCAGATCCACCTCGTTCCAGAGCTCCCACGCGAGCAGGTGGGTCGAGTAGCCCCATCGGGCCACCAGGTAGCGCAGCCGGCGGCGGAAGAAGTCGCGAGCCACCGGGTCGGTGAAGACCTCACGCGGGTGCGCCAGCGGACCCCCGCGGGCGGCGTTGTACGGGTTCCCGCTCCATTCGGAGTTGGCGGTGAGGCTGAAGGGGCCGTGATTCTGGATGCAGAGCATGAGGTAGATGCCGTGGCGCTCCGCGAGCTCGAAGACGCGGTCGAGCTGGGAGGCCTGCCCGAGGCGCAGGCGGTAGTCGCCCAGGCTCTCCCACTCGATGCCCATGGCCCAGCTCGGCATCCAGATTCGCGCGAAGGTCATGCCCTCCGCGGCCAGCCGCTCGAACCACGCCTCGTAGTCGAAGACGGTGCGGTCGCCGTACCAGGCGAGGTTCTCGCCGAGCGCGAGGTAGGGGGTTCCGTCGTCGAAACGCAGGTAGCGCGGGTCGAGGGGGCTGATGCGCAGGAAGCCGTGCTCCCCGGGCGGCGCGGGCCCCACCCGCACCTCCTCCCAGGGCGTCCAGGCCTCGCCGGCGGGGGTGCGAAGATGGACCCGCCAGGTCCAGACGCCCTCCTCCGGGGGGCTGAAGCGCACCGCGAAGTGGGGCCAGCCCCGGCCCGCGAAGCGGCCGAAGCCGCCGACCAGGAAGTGGTCGAAGTCGAGGGTGTAGAAGCCGGGGACCCGGAACAGCGTCCCGTCCGGGGAGCGGAATTCCCCCGCGAGGTCCACCTCCGCCGGGTCCATGGGCTGCCGGGCCGGCGGGTGGATGCCGACGAAGATCTCGAAACGGCGCCACCGCTGCACCGGGCCGGGGGCCGGCACCGCCACCACCACCGGACCGGAGGGGAGTGGCCACCCCGTGCATCGGAGCGCACCGAGCCCGGGGGCGAGCAAGCCGAGCAGGAGGATGGCGGTGCGGCGCGGGGCCATGGGCCCAGCATACACCACGTGGCACCCGCGGGTGCCGCGACCGGGCGCGCGGCGGCGCCCCCCCGGCCGCCGAAGGCCCAGGCCCGCAGCGTGCCGGAACGCCGACGGCGACGCGCGGGCGACGGCTGCGCGGGGCGCGTGCAGCACGCGCCGCGGCGCGGGCGGGCTCGCATCGGCGCGGCGGCTGTGCGGCCGGGCCGCCGAGCGGGCGGGCTCGCGGCAGCCCGTGGCGCCGGTTCCGCCGCGCCTCCCGAGGCGCGGCGCCCGGGCCGCGATGCCGGCCGGCGGACCCGCAACCGGGGCCGATGGAGCCGACGGGCGAGGGGGCCTAGGCGGGAACGGGGCTCGCTGCCGACTCCACCGCGAAGGAGAGCCCCTCTCCGCCCGGCGCGACGCCCACGCGGACCACACCGCCGCGGAGCAGATCGCCGAAGAGGACCCGATCGGCCAGCGGGTCCTTGAGCTCGCGCTGGATCACCCGGGCCATGGGCCGGGCGCCGAAGTGCTCGTCGTAGCCCCGCTCGGCGAGCCAGTCCCGTGCGGCGGGCTCGAGCTCGATCCGGATCCGGCGCTCCCGGAGCTGTTCCTCGACCTCCCGCACGAACTTGTCCACCACCC
>JALSIO010000489.1 GCA_026989995.1 Myxococcales bacterium | reverse complement strand
GTAGCGGTCCACGCCGGTGCCGAGCAGGGTGGTGCCGAAGTCGTTGATCCACGAGGCGAGGCGGTAGCGGCGCCGGGTCCGGTCCTCCGGGGGCGGCGCCACGACGGTGCCCGGCTTCGGAGGCCCGAAGGCGGCGACCGAGGCCGCGAGCGCCTGGATCAGCGCCGCCCCACTCGCGGCGGAGAAGAGGACCACGAAGTAGGCCAGCGGCTCGCCCCGGGCGATGCCGAGCGCCGTGCCGCCGAGGAAGAGCCCCTGGTAGACGAGTGCGTGGGCCAGGGTGGCGCGCTGGCGGAAGGCCGCGTTGAGCGCCGCGAGCAGGTGCGCCGAGACGACCTGCGCCACCAGGCCGGGCTGGGCGAGCAGGAAGGCGGTGCGGTGCCCGGCGAGACCGAGGCGCGGGGCGAGAAGATCGAAGCCCGCCACGAGGAGCGCCGAGGCCAGGGCGGCGAGGGCGAATCGGCGCATCACCACGGGCCACACCAGCCGGCCGGCGCCGCCCTCGCGCTCGAAGGTCGGCACGTAGCGAAGCAGGGCGTGGCGATGGCCGAGGGAGACGACGAGCTGCAGGGGGGCGGCGAGCCCCGTCAGAAGGACCCAGGCCGCGTAGCGCTCCGGATCCAGGTAGCGGACCAGGAGCAGCATCGACGCGAGGGCGATGGCGATCTGGAGCGCACCGCTCGCTGCTGCGTAGGGGAACGCCCGCCGCGTGCGCTCCGCAGTGCTGGCCGCGGCGCGGCTTGCGCCGGCGTCGCCGCTCATGGTGCGGAGGGGCCTCCCGGGCCCGCTCGAGCCGCCCGCTCCACGAACCGAAGCATCCGCATGGCGAGGTCTTCCCGCAGGAAGCGGCTGCGGACGAGCTCGCCTCCGGCTCGGGCGAGGGCCGCCGCGGTCGTCGGGTCCTCGCGGAGTCTCCGGAGGGCTCGGGCCAGGGCCTCCGGGTCCTCCGGCGGGACCACCAGCGCCGCCTTGGCCTCGCCCACCAGCCGGGTGGCCTCGCCCTCCGGGGCGGCCAGGACCACGGGCCGTTCCTGGGCCAGGAACTCGAAGATCTTGGAGGGAATCACGGTCCGGAACACCGGCAGATCGCGCAGCAGGACCAGAAGCGCGTCCGCGGTCGCGATCCACCGGGGGATCTCCTCGCGGGGCCGGAGTCCCAGGATCCGCACCTGCCGGAGACCGCGGCCGAGGATCTCGCGTTCGAGGCCCTCCCGCTCGGCGCCGTCTCCGATCAGCAGGAAGTGGAAGGGTTCGTCCCGGAGTCGCTCGGCGGTGTCGAGCACGGTGCGCAGGCCGTGGGCCATGCCGAGGGTTCCGAGGTAGGCGACGGCGAACCCCTCGTCGAGGCCGAAGCGGCGCGCGAGCTTGGGATCCCGCGGCCTCGGATGGAAGAGGGCGGGATCGATGCCGTTCTCGACGAGCTCGATGCGCTCCTCCGGGACCCCCCGAGCGGCGATGTGGGGGATGAACGAGCGGCTGTTGACCACCACGCCTCGCGCGCTCCGGTAGAGCGCGGTCTCGAGGGCCTCGAGGGCCCGGATCGCGGCGCGCAGGCGGAGCTGGCCCAGGGCCACGATGGACTCGGGCCAGAGGTCGCGCACCTCGAGCACGAAGGGGAGGCGGCGCAGGCGGGCGGCCACCGCTCCGGCCAGCCCGCAGAAGAACTGGGGGCTCGTGGCGATCACCACGTCGGGGCGCTGCACCCGAAGGGCCGCGAGCCCGCCCAGAAGGGCGAAGACGAGGTAGTTGGCGATGCGGCGCGCGAAACCGGCGTTGGGGGTCAGGTAGGTCCACACGCGGATCACCCGCACACCGTCCCGCTCCTCCTCCTGCCGGAATCGGTTGCGGTAGCCGGGGAAGAGGCGGCCGCCCGGGTGGTTGGGCGCGCAGGTGATCACGCTGACCTCGTGGCCGGCGCGGACCCAGGTCCGGGCGTGCTCGAAGCTCCGGTTGGCCGGGGCGTTGACCTCCGGCGGGAAGTAGTGCGAGAGGAGCAGGATCCGCACCGCCCCTCCCTACTCGGGGACGAAGCGGGGGAGGATCTCGGCGATGCGGGGGGCGAGATCGGCGAAGGAGCGCTCGGCGGTGTCCTCGCCGGAAGGCGGAATCGGCATGGTGAAGCGCACCAGCGAGCCGTCCGTGCGGCTCTTCCGGGCCCGGTCCCACGACATGAGCACGATCTTCTTCCAGTCGTCGGCGATGATCCGGCCCCGTGAGTGGTACCAGTAGTAGACGAGCTGCCGGGCCTCGCCCCGGGCGATCACCAGCCGGTTGATCCGCGGGGCCGACCCGTCTGCTCGCGCCAGGAAGGGCGCTTCCACCTGTTCTTGGTGGATGATGTCCCAGCCGGATCCGGGCAGGCAGTGCTTCGGAGGATGGATGGAGTTCTCGTTGGAGCCGCCCCCCTCCTCCCGCACCTGGCTCGCGTGGTAGCCCACGTAGACGTTCACCACG
>JALSIO010000488.1 GCA_026989995.1 Myxococcales bacterium | reverse complement strand
CCGCCGGATCTCCGCGATGGGCGGGCCCGCCGGGAGCAGGCGGTTGAAGTCGAGCACCGGCTCGGTCACCAGGACCTGGCGCGCGGGACCCTGCTTCTCGGCGGATGGCACGAGGAGGTCCTCCCAGGAGACCGCAGCCTCGCGCTCGCCGAGCACGGCCTCGGCGGCGTAGCTCAACCGATCGAGCACGGGCGCCCAGTCCAGCGAGGGCGCCGGCCCCGACGGGTTGCGCTCCAGGCCTTCGCGGACGAGGTCCACGAAGCGGGCCAGGCTCGGATCGCGGGCGAGCTCGGCGAGAAGCGGCTGCAGCAGCGCGAGCCGATCGGCGAGGTCCTCGAGCTCGTCGACATCGAGGTAGAGCAGCGCGTTGCGCTCGAAGAACTCGCCACTGCCGATGGCATAGGCGGCGCGAAAGTGTTCCGAGGCCCGGAGCCGCTCCGCGAGCCGGTCGGCCGCCTGGCGGGCACGCCGGGAGGAGTCGGCGTCCACCACCACGAGCAGCGCGTTGTCGAGGATGGGGAAGTCCTCGGCAAAGGCGTCGTAGGCGGCACGAAAGGGGAGGTGCTCGGCGACCATCGCCCGCCCGTCGGTGTTGACGCCGAGCTCGCAGACCGTGTAGGCGAGAAGCGGCAGGGTTGCGGCCGCTGCGCACACGAGCACCGTCCGCGCCCGGCCCTCGATCCAGGCGACCCAGGCCGCCAGCAGGCGACCGATCGCTTCGTCGAGCCTGTCCTTCACCTTCGGAGTGCCCCCACCGCGCGCTCCGCGGATCGCCCTCCGGCCGGAGCCGGGGCCGCCGGGGAGGCGGGCCGGCAGGCCCGCGCGCGGCCCGATGGACTCGGGTCGATCAACCTAGCAGGCACGACTCCGAGCGCCGCGCCCCCTCGGGGCTCCCGGCGCCCCGGGCTCGCCCGCCTTCACCCGGCATTCATCTGCGGTCGGCTCCCCGGCCGCGGGGGACGGTGCGCGGGATCACCGGCCCACGACGAGATCGTCGGTTTCGAGAAAGGCCCGGAGCGCCGCCACCATCGGCTCCACGTCCTCGGCGCCGGCGAGCTCCCGGCAGGAATGCATGGCGAGCATGGGGCTGCCCACGTCCACCGTCGGCACGCCGACCCGGGCCGCGCTGATCGGGCCGATGGTGGAACCGCAGGCCAGATCGCTCCGGCTGGCGAAGTGCTGCAGGGGAATCCCGCGCTCCCGGCAGAGCGCAGCGAAGAGCCCCCCGGTGGTGGCATCCGTGGCGTAGGCCTGGTTCTGGTTGACCTTGAGCACGGGTCCGCCGCCCACCACCGGCCGGTGCCCGGGGTCGTGGCGGTCGGCGTAGTTCGGGTGCACCGCGTGGGCCATGTCCGCGGAGACGAGCACGGAACGCGCGAGGGCCCGGGGCAGCGCATCGGCTGCCACTCCCTTGAGCGCACCGGCAACCCGCGCGAGGCCGTCGCGCAGGAGGCTTCCCGCGGCACCGACCGCAGAGCGGCTGCCCACCTCCTCGTGATCGAAGAGGGCGATCACGCGGGTGGCAGCCGATCCCGCACCCGCCGAAAGCAGGGCCGAGACCGCCGCGTGGCAGGAGGCGAGGTTGTCGAGCCGGGGGGCCGAGACGAATTCACCGCGCGAGCCGAGCCGCCCGGCGGGCTGCACGTCGTAGGCCATCAGGTCGAATCCGAGGAGGTCCTCCTCGCCGAGATCGACCCCGAGGTGCACGCGCAACTCGGCCTGCACCAGCTCCGCGAGTCCCGGGCCCTCCGCGAGGCCGTGCACCGGGATGGCGTGCTGCTGGGGATCGAGGCGGAGCCCCTGCTCCCGGATCTCCCGCTGGAGGTGGATCGCCAGGTTGGGGATCCGCAGCAGGGGCCGCTCGAAGTCGACGAGGACCACCCGGGGTCGCCCCTCGATCCGCACCGTGACCCGCCCGGCGAGGGAGAGGTCGCGATCGAACCAGGTGTGGAGGAGCACGGCGCCGTAGGGTTCCACGGCGAACTGGCGGTAGCCGTGCTGGCCGCCGTCGGGCCGGGGCTTGAGGCGCAGGTTGGGCGAGTCGGTGTGCGCCCCGACGATGCGGAAGCCGCCCTCCTCGGGCGGAAGCGTGCCCACCTCGAAGGCGAGAAGGCTCCCCTGGCCCCGCACCGTGTAGTGGCGGGCCCCGGCCTCGAGGCTCCACGGCTCGGCTTCGTCGAGGCGGTGGAATCCGGCGGCCTCGAGCCGTCGGCGCACGGCCTCCACGGCGTGGTAGGGGGTGGGGGAGCGGTCGATGAACCCGAGGAGATCGCGGACCGGGTCCGGGCCGGGGCGCTGCATGCAGCGCATCATAGCCCGTGGCGCCGTCCGCCCGGGCCCCGCGGTGCCCTGCTAGCCTCCCGCCTCGCAGGCTCCCACCTCCAAGCGACCACCCCGTGCACGCGCCGCCGCCCGAGACGCTCGACCGCCTCTTCGAAGCCGTGCGCGAGTCCTGCT
>JALSIO010000487.1 GCA_026989995.1 Myxococcales bacterium | reverse complement strand
GACGGAAAGCTCGCGGCGGCGGTCCAGGTCATGGACGAGGCCCGCCACGTGGAGGTCTTCGCCCGCTATCTCGCCCTCCACGGGCACCGCTACCCGATGGATCCCGACCTCGGCGCCATCGTCTCCGCGCTCCTCGCCGAGACCGACTGGGAGGCGAAGTGCGTGGGCATGCAGGTGATCCTGGAGAGCGTGGCCCTCTCCTTCTTCCGGCTCGGCGAGGCCTGCGCCGTGGAACCCCTGTTCGCGAGCCTCATCGGCCGCGTCCACGAGGACGAGTCGCGCCACGTGGCCTACGGCGTGCTCGCCCTCGAGGAGCGGCTCCCGGGGCTTTCCGAGGCCACCCGGCGGCGCCTCGAGGACTTCGCCCTCGACGCGGTGACGCGGATCGCCGGACGGGCCGGGCGTCCGACCTTCACCACCCAGCTGCGGATCCTGGAGCGGGTCCCGGTGGACGCCGGCGAGCTCCTGCCCCGCGTGGTGCAGGACCTCGGGCGCCTCGAGGATCTCGATCTCGAGGGGCTTCGCGACCCGGTGGCCGACACGGTGCTGCCGAACCTCCTGCGCTGCGGCCTGGTTCCCGAGCGCCACCTCCTGCCCTACCTCGCCCAGGGCTTCGACATCGACCTCGCGGCTGGCACCGTCCGCGACCTCCACAGCTTCCACCCGCGCGCCCGCGAGGCCCGGGCCCGCCTCGCGGAGGCCGGGGCTCCCGGGCCTTCCTAGGAGGTGGATCCTGCGCGCGGAACGCTCCGGGAGGCCGCCCCCTGAGCCCGCCCGCGAGCCGCACGAAGCGCCCGGAGCTCCCGACGGCGGTGCAGATCTCCCGGCGGCTCTCCCGGCGCGTGGCCCGACTCCGCTTCGCGCCCCCGGTGAGCCATGTCTACCACCCGGCGGTCTACGCCCGGGAGCCGCACGAGACCTACCTCCGGCGCTACGCGCGCCCGGGCTGCCGGGTGCTGCTGCTCGGGATGAACCCGGGTCCCTTCGGCATGGTCCAGACGGGCGTGCCCTTTGGCGAGGTGGAGGCGGTGCGAGGGTGGCTGCGCATCGAGGGGCGGGTCCGGCGGCCGCGGCGGCAGCACCCGAGGCGGCCCGTCGAGGGATTCGGGTGCCGCCGCTCGGAGGTGAGCGGCCGGCGTCTCTGGGGCTTCGCCCGGCGGCACTTCGGCACCCCGGAGCGGTTCTTCCGGCACTTCTTCGTGTGGAACTACTGCCCTCTCGCCTTCCTGGAGGAGGGAGGACGCAACCGCACGCCGGACCGTCTGCCCGCCGATGAGCGGGATCGGCTCTTCGGCGCCTGCGACGAGGCCCTCGTCGAGCTCGTCGAATTCCTCCGACCCGAGCGGGTGATCGGGGTGGGCCGCTTCGCCGCCAGCCGGGCCGCCCGGGCCCTCGGTGCGGCCCTTCCGGTCGGCGAGCTCCTCCACCCGAGTCCGGCCAGCCCTGCCGCGAACCGGGGCTGGGAGGCGCGGGCTCTGGCCCAGCTCCGGGCCCAGGGAGCGCTCGCCGCCGTCCCGAGCCCGCCCGCTCCCCGGCGGCGCCGCTAGTCCGGCGCGGCCCGACCTCCGAGGGCTCTGGTGGCGGGCTCCGTGGCGCCGGGGCGGCCCGTGGCCGGCGCGAGGTGTGTCAGCCGCTCGAGCTCGCGCCGGAGGGCCTCGCCGGCCTCCCCCATCGCCCGCCCCAGGGCCGACGCCCGCAGCTCCCTGTGGCGGGCCCGGCGGCGGAGGGCCATCACGAAGCGGTCGCCGGCGGCGGCCGAGCCGCCGGTGCACGCGAGCAGGCGGCCGGTCGGGACCGCGAGGGCACAGGAGCGCACCCGCGCGGCCACGGCGAGGTCGAAGCCGGGGAGCACGGGGTTCAGGAGGAGCAGCACGTAGAGCGCCCCCACCGGGTTGGTCTCCACCGCCTCCGTGGAGCGGCTCCGGAGGACCACCACCACGTCGAGCCCCTCCGCGGTGGCGGCCCGCAAAAGCCGCGCCCGTTCCTCGTCCGGGCCCGCGGGCGGGTCCCCCGCGCGCCGGCGCATCCAGACGACCCGCCCGACCGGCGCCGAGTGCAACGCGCGCTCGAAGTGCCGGAGCACCTCCTCCTGCTGGCCGCGGAGCTCCTCGACGTCACCGAGGTAGGGCTCGGGGTCCGAGGGCCAGTCCTCCACCCACGCGAGCCCCACGGCGAGCCCCTCGGAGAGGGGCTCGGCGGGCGTGGCCGGCAGTGCGGCCGGTGCGGCCGACGTCTCGGGTGGAAAGTCCTCGGCCGGCGGCTCGAGGCGGGCCTCCGGGGGCGACGCGCAGGCGAGGGCGGTGGAAAGGAGCAGGAGCCAGGGGGGCGGCCGGGCCGCCCGGCGCCGGGGCGGGACCACCCTAGAGCGCCCTCACGCCCGTGATGTGCTCCCCGAGGATCAGCGTGTGGATGTCGTGGGTTCCCTCGTAGGTGCGCACCGTCTCGAGGTTCACCATGTGGCG
>JALSIO010000486.1 GCA_026989995.1 Myxococcales bacterium | reverse complement strand
GCCGCGGTCGCCGCCCCCCGCGGGAGCGCCGGCTCCGCTTGACACCCGCCCGGCGGACCCCAGCCTTCTCGCTCGATGAACCGATCCGGAGGAAGCGCCATGGAAGGCGATCCGGGCCCCCGCCCCCCCGCGAGCCGCCCCAGCGGACCCCCCCCCGAGCACCATCCCGACCTCCCGGGCGCCGCGGGGCTCCCGCCCGAGGCGGCCTGGACCGCCCAGGAGATCCGCCCCGGGGGCCCCGTGGTCCCGGGTCGCTACTGGCGGAAGCTCGAGGACGGGCGGATCGAGTGCGAGGTCTGCCCCCGGCGCTGCCGGCTGAACGATGGGCAGCGGGGCCTCTGCTTCGTCCGTGCCCGCCAGGGCGACCAGATCGTGCTCACCACCTACGGGCGGAGCAGTGGCTTCTGCGTCGACCCCATCGAGAAGAAGCCGCTCAACCACTTCCTGCCCGGGACGCCCGTCCTCTCCTTCGGAACCGCCGGCTGCAACCTCACCTGCCGCTTCTGCCAGAACTGGGACATCAGCAAGTCGCGGGAGATGGACACCCTTGCCGACGAGGCGCCCCCGGAGCGGATCGCCCGGGCGGCGAAGGCGCTCGGCTGCCGCAGCGTGGCCTATACCTACAACGACCCGGTGATCTTCCTCGAGTACGCGGTGGATACCGCCAGGGCCTGCCGGGATCTCGGCATCAAGAACGTGGCGGTCACCGCCGGCTACGTCTGCGAGGAGGCGCGGCGCGAGTTCTTCGCCCACATGGACGCGGCCAACGTGGATCTCAAGGCCTTTTCGGAGGACTTCTACCGCAAGATCTGCACTGGCAGCCTGGCCCCTGTGCTCGACACGCTGCGCTACATCAAGCACGAGACGGACTGCTGGCTCGAGATCACCACGCTGCTGATCCCGGGGCACAACGATTCGCCCGAGGAGATCGACGCCGCGGCCCGCTGGGTGGTGGAGAACCTCGGCCCGGACGTTCCGTGGCACTTCACCGCCTTCCACCCGGACTACCGGATGCTCGACGTGCCGCCCACGCCGCCGTCGACGCTGGCCCGGGCGCGCGAGATCGCGATGAAGCGCGGGGTTCGCTACGCGTACACCGGCAACGTCCACGACGAGGAGGGCGGCAGCACCTTCTGTCACGTCTGCCGGGCGCTCCTCATCGGGAGGGACTGGTATCGCCTGACGGCCTGGAACCTGGACGAGCAGGGCTGCTGCCGCTCCTGCGGTACGCCCTGCGCGGGGGTCTTCGAGCCGCAGCCGGGCACCTGGGGCCCGCGGCGCCTGCCGGTGCGGCCCGCCGATTTCGCCTCTTCCTGAGCCCCGCCGGGTGGCCGCCGGCGCGGGGATCCCCGGGGACGCCGGGGGGCGGATCGGGTAGGATCGCCGCGTGTTCCCCATCCGAGACGACAACCCGACCTTCCTCACGCCCGTCGCGACCTGGACCCTCATCGGGCTGAACGCGGCGGCGTGGATCTTCGTTCAGGGGCTCGGCCTCCCCGGACCCCTGCTCGCCTCGGTGTGCGAGCTGGGGCTGATCCCCGGGGAGCTCCTGCGTCGGCTTCCGCCCGGGACGACGGTGCCGCTCGGGCCCGGCCACGTCTGCGTCCTCACCGGCGACGCCTCGTGGTACACGTTGTTCACCTCGATGTTCCTCCACGGGGGATGGTTCCACCTGATCGGGAACATGTGGTTCCTGTGGATCTTCGGGAACAACGTCGAGGACTCCATGGGGCACCTGCGCTTCGTGGTCTTCTACCTGCTGTGCGGACTCGCCGCTGCGGGGCTGCAGATCGTCGCCAATCCGGCTTCGGGCGTCCCGATGGTGGGCGCTTCCGGCGCCATCGGGGGGGTGATGGGCGCCTACATCCTCCTCTACCCCCGGGTGAACGTGCACCTCCTCGTCTTCCTCGGCTTCTTCGTGACCACGGTGGCGGTCCCGGCCGTCTTCATGCTCGGCTACTGGTTCCTGATCCAGGTCATCGGCGGCTGGGCGAGCCTCGGCGCCGAGGGCGGGGGGGTGGCCTTCTGGGCCCACGTGGGCGGCTTCGTCGCGGGTGTGGTCCTGGTGCCCATCTTCCGCAGGCGCGAGCTGGTGGCGCGGCACCCCTACCACGGCTGGGACGCGGTCCCGCCGCCTCCCTTCCGCCGGATCCCCTAGCGTGGTCCGCGCTGCGGCCGCGTGCGTCCTCGCGGTGCTGGCGCTCGGCTGCGCCGGCCTGCCCGAGGCGGGAGGGCCGCAGGGGCGAATGCTCGCGCCGGAGGAGGCGGCGGCCGCGGATCGCATCCCCTACCGCCGGCTCCGTCCGGCGGACTTCGGGGCGCCGCAGCCCCCCGCGGCCTGGCGCGCCCACGCCGACCGGGTGGGAGCGGTGACCTGTGCGGACCTCGGAACCCGGCCGGGCACCGGGATCCGCGTGGTCGAGGAGAGGAGGGGCGGAGCGATGCGCTTCCGGGCCGTGCCGGGG
>JALSIO010000485.1 GCA_026989995.1 Myxococcales bacterium | reverse complement strand
CTCCGGAAGGCGGCCGGTCAGGGGCGGAAGAGCTCCGGCTGGTCGGCGACGAAGCTGCGCTTGGCGACCCGCGGGAGATCGCCGGGAAGGGAGGCGATCTCCCGGGCGAGCCGCCGCGCGACGTCGTGCAGGTCCTCGGGCTCGACCACGCGGTTGACGAGGCCCACGGCGAGGGCCTCCGCGGCGGGGTAGAGCCGGCCGGTCAGGCACATCTCCCGGGCGGCGCCCGCGTTCATGACCGAGCGCATCAGGGCGTAGAGGGCAGGGGCGCCGAAGCGCACCTGGGGCTGGCCGAAGACGGCATCGGTCGACGCGATGCGGAAGTCGCACAGTGCGGCGAGGTCGCAGCCGCCACCCAGGGCGGCACCTCGGACGGCGGCGATGAGCGGCTTCGCGAAGGTGTGGACACGACGGTGGTAGGCCCGGGAGTCGGCGAAGACCTCTGCCATCGCGCCGCCGGTGAGCTCCGAGCGGTCGAAGCCGGCACAGAAGGCGGGCGGGGCCCCGGTGAGCACGACCGCCCGCACACCGGCTTCGGCCTCGAGCTGGTCGAGGCGCGCGACGATCTCCTCGCGGAGGGCGCGGGAGAGCGCATTGCGTTTCTCCGGGCGATTCAAGGTGAGGATCGCGACGCCCTCGTCGTCCCGCTCGAGCCGCGTTCGTTCCGTTGCCATGGGCTTCCTCCTCCCGGGCACGCCGCGGGGGTTGGGGGGCGGGGATGCCCCCGTTCCCCCGGCGGGTCGGGCCGCCCCCCGGTTCCCGATCGGAGTGCACCCGCTGCGACGGCGCGCCGCCACCCTCCCGCGCCCGCGCGGCGGCCCGGCTACGGATTGAGGTCGAAGCCGATCCGGAGGCCGCCGGTGGCGCGGAAATCGAAGTCGGGATCGAGGCGGAATCGGAGGTCGCTGCTGCCGTCGCGGAGGCGGATCGTCTCGTCCCCCGAAAGGGGGAAGACGCCCTCGACCCGGGCGAAGGCGCCGAGGTCGAAGCGCTCTGCCCGGTAGAAGGTCCGGCCGACTCCCATGCGGACGCCGAGCGCGTGGAGGCGAGCCTTCCCACTCTCTCCGAGCCCACCGGGCAGCTTTCCCTCGAAGCGGATGCGCTGGTACTCGTAGCAGAGGCCCGCCTCGAGGTCGAAGCCGCAGTCGAGGGGCACGAGGCCGCCGATCCCGACGTGGAAGGCGCGCCGTTCGGCGGTGAGCCGGAGATCGCCGGCGTTGCCGAGGGGCTCGTCGAGGAAGCGCCCCTTGAGCTTGCCGAAGTGCGGCGTGCCGATCCAGAACAGGGGGCGCGGAGAGAACGGGATGCAGCCGCAGGGCGGCCCCTCGAGCTGGATCTGGCCGCCGGCGATGGCCCCCTCGAGAGGATCGTCATCCGAGGCGTCGACCGGCAGGACCGTGAGGATTGGGACGCGCGCCGTCGGGGAGTCCGGGAAGGGGCCGAGGGGGATCTCGACGAACTCCTCGACCTCCGCGTCGCCGCGGGCGGAGACGTCGGCGCCCTGGTGCTCGTAGCCTCCGAATAGGTCCGAGCTGAGTCTCCAGCCCGGCACCGCGGCCGCGGTCTCCGGTGCGGGGAGTGCGAGCGTGACCGGGTCCCCCGGGAAGAAGCCGTCGCTCCGGTGGGCGCCGTCCGCGGTCTGCGCCAGGTAGCGATGGCCGGGGGGGAGGTCCACGGTGAGGCGACCGTGCTCATCCGCCTCGCCCTCGGCGGCCACGGTTCCGGTTTCGTCGACGATCCGGATCTTCGCTCCCGGAAGGGGCCGGCCGCCCTGGCTCACCTCGATGGTGGTGGCCACGGCGCCGGCCACGCCGGGGAGCAGCGCGGCCAGGAGCGCCGTGGAGAAGGCGAACAGCCGGATTCGGCAGGGCACGTACCGGTCCTCCGGGGGGTGGGTTATTCGAGTTCGGGCTCGAAGCGGGCCTCGCGCCGACTCCCGTCGCGGTGTTCGACGATGAGGCGCAGCTGCCAGACCGGGGAGCCCGCGAACTCCCGGGCCGGGATCGACCCGAGAACGCCCCCCGGACCGGCTCGTCGAGCTCCCTCCCCACCCGCCTCCACGAGGTGGGGTCGCGCCCGGTGCCCAGATCCAGCCAGGCCCGTCGGAAGCGGTCGGCGTCGGCGGTTCCGAGCACGCGGACCCGCTGGCCGCCCGGGGCGGCCTCGACGGCCACGTCCCGGATGCGGGCCGCGACGAAGAAATCGGGCTTCTCGGCGAGCTGGGTCAGGGCCGCCCGGGCATCCACCAACCCGTAGCCCGTGTACTGGTCCACTCCAGGGCGCTCCACGTCCCGGGCGGAGTGGAGCAGGATCCGGACCACGTCGCGGTTGGTGAGATTCGGATCCTGGGTCAGCAGCAGGGAGGCGACTCCCGCCACGATGGGAGCGGCAAAGGAGGTGCCGCTGCTGCGGTAGTGGCGTCGATCCCCACCCACATAGGCCGCCCCGGGCTCGTATTCGACGCCGAGAAG
>JALSIO010000484.1 GCA_026989995.1 Myxococcales bacterium | reverse complement strand
GGGTTGGCCACGAAGGCCCCCGTGCGGTAGCCGGCGTCGCGCAGCACGCCGGCGAGCGTCGGAATGCCGGCGCCGAGGACATCACTCGACCGCAGCGGGCGCCCCAGCGGCTGGCCGGCCCGACGCTGCCGGCCGGGATGGGTCAGCATGCCGTGGCGGCGGGGAGGAAGCCCCGTGAACAGCGTGGCGACGCTCGGCTTGGTCCACGGCGAGGGGGCGCGCGCGTCCTCGAAGACGAGCCCCTGCGAAGCGAGCTCGTCCAACGCCGGGGTCCGGGCCGGGCCACCGTAGGGGGCCGGAAAGTCCCACCGCATGGTGTCGTTCACGACGAGCACCACGCTGCGCCCGGGTGCGGCGGCGAGCGCGGGGAGGCGGCAGCCGGAGACACCGCCGGCCCCCTGCTCCGGCGCCCCGCAGCCCCCCGCGGCGAGCAGCGCGAACAGGGCCGCGCCGAGACTCCGGGCCGGAGGCGCCGCGCGGCGGGGCTCGCGGCGCGCAGCGCGCGGGCTCGAGCCAGCCCCGGCGCGGCGCACCCCGCGCCGGGCCGCACCCCGGGCCAGGGCCCGGCGGGGCCGGAGCCCGCCGCTCACCGCCGACGCCCCGCGGCCGGCTCGCCCCCCCGCCCGAGGGCCCGCACGAGCTCGCCCTCGACGCGGTCGCGGAACCCCGCGTCCTCGGCGGGCACCTCGAGGCTGCGGAGGAAGGCGAGCGCCTCCCGGGCCACCCCGCGGATGTCGGGACGCGAGGGGACGAAGGCCGCGAGCTGGGCCACCGTCTCCACCGCCTCGGAGGCGTTGCCCGCACAGGCGGCGGCCCGCGCGCGGCGCAGGAAGTCGACGGGCCGGCCCCGGATGGCGAGCAGCTGGTCGTAGAGCGGGAGGGCCTCGCGGCACGCGGCCGGAATCCCGGAGCCGAGGCGGTGGAGGGCCCGCAGGCGAAGGGCCTCCTCCTGCAGCGCGTCGCCCGGCGGTACGCGGGCGAGGCCGGCTTCGAGGGCCCGCAGCGCCTCGAGGTCTCCGGCCCGCTCCGCCGCCCACGCCCGCAGGAGCGTCTCCTCGTCGGGCCGGAGCGGGGCAAAGCGGCGGCGGAGCGCCTCCGGCCGGGATGCAAGGGCGCGGCCGCGCAGGGCGAAGAGCAGCTCCCGCGCGTGGCGGGCACCCGGCGCGCGCAGGGCCGCTTCGTAGTGGGTACCCGCCCGGGCCGGATCGCCGAGGTAGTCCGCGATCAGGCCCCGCGCCACGTGTCGCGCGCCGGCGCTCGGGAGGGCCGCGGCCAGGCGATCCGCGCGGCTGGGAAAGCCCTGGCGCAGCAGGCCCCGCACGAGCCACTCGGCGTCGAGCTCCCCGGGCAGATCCCCCCCGCCCCAGGCATCGAGCTCCCCCACCAGCCTCGGCAGGGCAGCCGGGGTGAGCCCGCGACCGAGCACCGAGGGCGAGCGCATCTGCAGCAGGTTGCGGTCGTCCGTGCTCACCGGGGCGCCCGCGGCGAAGCTCCGCGCGCCCTCGGTGTCCAGCAGCCGGGCGGCGGCCAGGTCCTCGGCGGTGTAGACGCCGAGGGCGGCGAGCATGCGGGCATCGTCCGGCGGCAGCGCCGCGGGATCCGGTGGCGGGCCGAAGGGTGCGGAGGAGGCCGCGAGCAGCACGAGCCCGGAGGCCGAGGGCTGGTAGAGGCGCACGTGTGCGAAGGTGTCGAGGAGCGTCGCGAGCAGCACGCGGAGGAGCTCCGCATCCACGAAGCCGAGGCCCATCCACTGCACGAAGACCCCGCCCGGGGCGAGCCGATCGGCCACGATCCGGAAGAACTCGCGCGTGTAGAGGTGGGAGGCCCCGGCCGTCCAGGGGTGGGAGGGCTGGGAGACGATGGCGTCGAAACTGCGGGAGGTGAGGGAGAGCGCGGCCCGGGCGTCGTTGATCCGCACCCGGAGCCTCGGATCCGAAAGGGGATCCCGCGCCCGGAGCCCGGAGAGGTGCCGGTTGGCGGCCACCACCTCCGGCTCGAGCTCGACCGCGGCGATCTCGCGGAGGGCCGAGGGCACGAGCTCGAGCGCGACACCACCGCCGAGGCCCACCGCGAGCAGGCTCCGCGCCTCGGGGCGCAGCAGACTCGGGAGCAGCCCCATCCACCGGTCGGCCAGGTACTTGCCCGGCCGGCCGTCGGGCCCCTGGATGGTCGCCTCGGGCAGGCCGTTGGTGCGCAGACTCCACTGGTTCCCCTCGTCGAGCACCAGCACCGTGGCGCTGCGCCCAACCGCGTAGAAGACCGCCTTCCCCTCCGCCGGGCGCCGCTCGAGCGCGCCGGTGCGGAGCAGGGTGAACGGCGGATCGGGCCGGTGGAGGAGGAGCAGGACGAGCCCGAGCACGGCCGCCGGACGCAGCCAGCGTCCGGGCACCGGCGCGAGCAGCCCGGCGCCTAGGGCGAGGAGCAGGCTCGCCGCGGCGGCGAGCCGCACGGTGCCCGCGAAGCCGGCGGCCGGAATCAGCCAGA
>JALSIO010000483.1 GCA_026989995.1 Myxococcales bacterium | reverse complement strand
CGGGTGACCCTGCTCTTCGACTCGCGCTTCCACGATCTCGCCCGGCTCGTCGGCGGAATGAGCGAGACGCTCTTCGAACACAACGAAGCCGTGCTCGAGGGCACCGCCGCGGGCTTCGCCGAGCCGACCCGCCTGCGCCTGCTCGCGCGGGGCCTCACGCTCCTCACCCTCGGCCTCGAGACGGGAATCGCGCTCGCCTTCCTGTGGCCGGGAGACCGCCGGGTGGCCCGCGTGGGCGACGCGCTCCTGATCGTCTTCTGCGTGGGGACCTACGCCATCGCGCCGGTGGCGGGCTTCGGGTGGCTCCTCGCGGCACTGGGATGCGCGCGCACCGGGCCGGCGAGGCCCGGGTTCCGCCTCGCCTGGGTGCTGGTCTTCGGGCTGATCCTGCTCTACCGGCTGATCCCCGTCACCGGCTTCGCGAGCTGAGCGCCCCGGCCCCGCGAGCCCGGGGGCCCGGCTGCCGGGGGGGCGGCCGCTCAGCCGCGGGAGGCGACTTCGGCGGCCTGCTCCTTGGCCCAGCGGTAGTCCGCCTTGCCGCTCGGGCTCCGGACGATCTGGTCGCGGAAGACGAAGGCCTTGGGAAGCTTGTAGCGGGCGAGGTGCTCGGAGCAGGTGGCGAGCAGTTCCTCCTCGCGGATCCGGGCCCCCGGGCGGAGCTGCACCACGGCCACCACCTCCTCGCCCCAGCGCTCGCTCGGTCTCCCGCAGACCACCGCGTCGAAGACGGCCGGGTGGAGCTTCAGGGCGTGCTCCACCTCCTCCGCGAAGACCTTCTCGCCGCCCGTGTTGATGCACACCGAATCGCGGCCGAGGACCTCGATCTCGCCGCTGTCGGTGTAGCGGGCCCGGTCGCCCGGAATCGAGTAGCGCACGCCGTCGATCACCGGGAAGGTTCGCGCCGTCTTCTCGGGGTCGCCGAGGTAGCCGAGGGGCACACGGCCGGTCTGGGAGAACCAGCCGATCTCGCGGTCCTCGGGCCCGAGCACGCGGCGCAGGTCCGCCGAGACCACGCCCGCGCCGGCGACGGGCCGGAAGCGGCCCGTGGCGACACCTGCCTCGCGGCTCGAGGGATGGCTGGCCTGCGCGCCGGTCTCGGAGGAACCGATGGTGTCGAGGATGGTGACGCCGGGGATGCGATCGAGGAATTCCTCCTTGTTCCGCGTCGACAGCGGCGCACCGCCGGAGCCGATGATCTTGAGGCTCGAGACGTCGTAGTCGCCCTTGGCGAGCTCGTCGAGGAGGGGCCGCGCGAAGGCGTCGCCCACGATCTGCATGCTCACGACCCGATGCCGTTCGATGGTGCGGAAGACGTCGACCGGATCGAGGCGCCGGGGCTCGTCTGGAAAGACGATGGTATTGCCCGAGTGGAACATGTAGAACGATCCCCACTGGGCCGCCCCGTGCATCAGCGGGGGAAGGATCAACGAGCGAACCTGCCCGCCAGCGCGCGCGTTCTCCGCGATCTCCCCGAGGGAGCGGTACTCGGTGCCGTCGAAGCGGCGGCCGCCCATGGCCGCCACGAAGATGTCCGCCTGGCGCCAGAGCACGCCCTTGGGCATCCCGGTGGTCCCACCGGTGTAGAGGATGTAGAGGTCGTCGGGCGACCACGGGACCTCCGGGCGATCCGGCGAGGAGGCCGCGAGAACCTCCTCGTAGTCCACCGCACCCGGAAGGAGCTCGTGACCCGAATCGTCGGCGACCTGGATCAGCACCTCGAGGTCGGGAAGCTCGCCGCGAATCGCCTCGAGGCGCGGAGCGAACTCGGCGTGGTAGATCACACCCCGGGCCCGGCAGTTGCGCAGGAGGTAGACGAGCTCCTCCTCGACGTAGCGATAGTTCACGTTGACCGGAGCCGCCCGTGCCTTGAAGGCGCCGAGCATCCCCTCGATGTACTCGTTGCCGTTGTAGAGGTAGAGCGCGAGGTGGTCCTGCCCGGACTCGTGACCGGCGAGCTCGCTGCGCTCGGCCCGCACGCGAAAGCCCCGCGAGAGGAGGTAGTTGGCCAGTCGCCGGGTGCGCTCCGCGAGGTCGCGATACGTGAAGCGACGGCCGCGGAAGAGGATGGCGTCGCGGTCGGGAATGGCGTGGGCGATCGCCTCGTTCACCTCCCCCAGGTTGAAGTCCACCACCGGGCTCGCCTCGGCCATCCGTGTCCTCTCCTCCGTCCTCTCCGACCGCTTCGGTCCCCTCGCCCTCCGGGCGAGCTCCGCGCGGGGCAGGCGACCGCCGCTCGGCCGCGGCGCGGGATCCGACGGGGACCACCGGTTCGGGAGCTTCGCCGGCGGGCTCTTCGGTGGCAAGCCGCGCCCTCGAATTGGAACATGTTACAATCGCGCCCGATCGGGGCCAGCCGCCGGGAGCCCCCGCCGCAGTCCCCCGGCCCGATCGCGCCGGGGCGCGCCGGTGGCCTCGGGCCGGCCCCGCGCCGTCCCCCACCAGGCCCGCGACCGCACCGACGGTGTGCGGCGGGCCTCCGGAGCA
>JALSIO010000482.1 GCA_026989995.1 Myxococcales bacterium | reverse complement strand
CGGGGCTCCGGGCGGGCCCGGCGAGGGTGTGCCGGCCCCGGCGCTCGACGCGATCCGGGAACACCTCGCCGGGGGCGCGTCCGGGCACCGGGAGGCCCCGCTCGTTCCGGCCCTCGAGGTCCACGATCCCGCGGCCCATCTCCCGCCCGGTGTCGAGATCGCGGGCGAAGGTGGCCTCGGCCACCTCGGCTTCGAAGCGCCGGTGGAAGCCCACGCGGAGGTTCCGGACGCGGACCCCTTCTTCGCGGTCTACGAGCTCGAGTCCGAGGAGCCGCTGCCGGATCCGCCGGCGGGTCCCGCCCGGGGCGGGGCCGGGTCCGTGATCCCGGAGGGCGGCGGGGGCCGCTTCGAGGACCACTTCGAGCTCGAGGGCGGCGATGCCCTGCCGGCCGCCGACAGCGCCGGGGCGGAGGCTTCCGACGCCGGGGACGCGGCGGCGGGGGTGGCGGCCGGTTCCGGTTCCTTCCTGGCCCGGCTGCTCACCCTGGTGCGGTCCTCGGTACGGCCCGGAGAGCGCGGCGAGGGTCCTCGTGAGGACGAGGAGCCGGAGAGGGAACTTCCGTCACGGTGAGCCGCGCCGGTACACACTGCGGCCGCCCACGATCGTCTCCTCGACCTCGATCTCGAGGAGGCGTGTCCGGTCCTCGAGTGGCGACCGCGAGAGGATGACGAGGTCGGCGAGTTTCCCGGGCTCGAGCGAGCCCTTCTCGTGCTCCTCGAAGTGCTGGCGCGCCGCGTCGGCGGTGATGGCCCGGAGCGCCGCGAGGGGAGCAATCCGCTCCTCGGGACCGAGCACGACCCCCGTTCGCGTGGTGCGGTTCACCGCTGCGTCCACGATCCGCAGGGGCTCCATGGGCACCACCGGCGCATCGGCGTGGAGGGTGAAGGGGATGCCCCGGAGCCCGGCCCCCGCCGCCGGGCTGATGCGCCGGGCCCGCTCCGGTCCGAGGAAGATGTCGCGGTGGCGGTCGCCCCAGTAGAAGGTGTGGAGCACGAAGAAGCTCGGGATCACACCGAGGCGCGCCATGGTGTCGAGCTGGTCGGGGCGTGCGGTCTGGGCGTGGACGACGATGTGACGCGGATCGGGCCGCGGGTGCCGGGACTGGGCTTCCTCGATGGCCTCGAGGATGATGTCGATCGCCGCGTCGCCGTTTCCGTGGACGGCGACCTGCAGTCCGGTCGCGTGGTAGCGCAGGACCCGCTCCCGGAGCTCCTGCGGGTCCATGCGCGGGTAGCCGCGCCACCCGGGTCGACCGGACGGCGGGACGTGGTAGGGATCCCGGAGCCACGCCGTGTAGCCCTGGATGGAGCCGTCCGCGACCAGCTTGATGGCTCCGACCCGCAGCCAGGCCGGGCCCGGCGACTCGAGCTCGATCTCGCCAGCGAGCATCGCATCCGCGGCGTCGGCGTCGGGCCACACGACCACGCGAAGCGGAAGGAGCCCGAGGCGCGAGGCGAGTCCGAGTGCCCGGATCAGGCCTGCGGGCGCGAGGCCGCTCTGGGCCGTGGTGATGCCCGCCGCGAGGGAGTCGCGCACCGCGCGGCGCAGCATCCGGAGCGAACCGAGTAGCCCGGGGCGCAGCCGCTCGGACACCCCCAGCATGGCGGTCTCCTCCAGCACTCCGTCGGGTTCGCCGCGGGCGGGGTCCCGGTGGATGCGGCCCCCTTCCGGATCGGGAGTCGCCGCCCCGATCCCGAGCTCGGCGAGCGCCGCGCTGTTGACCGCGGCGAGGTGCCCGGAGACGTGGACCGCCGCGACCGGGTGCCGACTCGAGGCGCGGTCGAGGTCGTAGCGCGTCGGATGGCGCCCCTCGGCGAGCAGCGTGTCGTCGTAGCCGAGGCCGATCACCCACTGCCCTTCCGGCGTCTTCCGGGCCCGGGCGCCGAGTCGGGCGACGAGACCGGCCAGATCCTCCACCGGACCGGCCGGCGGGCTCTGCAGGTCGACGAACAGGGCGAAGAGTCCCGTTCCCGGAAAGTGGCCGTGGGCATCGATGAAACCCGGGACGAGCGTCCGGCCGCGGAGCTCCACCACGCGGGCGCCCCGGTCCCGGGCCCAGGAAAGGAGCTCCGCCTCGGAGCCCACGGCTGCGATCCGGTCGCCCTCCGTGCCGAGGGCCTCGGCGACCTGTCCCGTGCCATCCAGTGTGAGGATCGGGCCGCCCCGGTACAGGACCGCGCCCGGCGGGCGGCGGACGAGCACGCGAAGGGCGCCACCGAGCGCGGCGACGAGGGCGAGGGTGAGCGCAATCCGCCGCACGGAGCGGGCCTCAGCGATCGAATCGGGCGATCACGTAGTCCCGCGGCCGGAAGCGACGGGCGCGGAGCACGTACTCGAAGGCGAAGCCGCGGTAGGGGGAATGGCTGGATCCGTCCGGCGAGAGGTACCGGGAGTTGCCGCCGGAGCTCCAGACCGTGTACCGCATGCGGCGCCGGATGCCCTCGTTGTAGCGGCCCTGCACATCCCCTCGGACATCGACGAAGCGG